>JAAXUA010000010.1 GCA_013336275.1 Candidatus Falkowbacteria bacterium | reverse complement strand
TCCTAGCCGCTGCCCAGAAGGCCATGGAGATCATGAGCCAGGTGGCTAACCAGGTCTCCCTCGGCACCCTCGAGACCACCCTCTTGACCCAATTCGACACCATCGAGCGCCTAGCCGGCTCCATCCCTGGCCCCATCCTCGGCGGCGAACCCATGGTCGTCACCGGCGCCACTACCGCTACCGTGTCCTGGAATACCGACAAGAACTCGAACAGCATGGTCTCCTACGCAGCTGAGGGCAGCTACCTCGCCGGCAAGTACATCCAATCAGTCGGCGAAGCCAATGACTTCACCAAGAACCACCAGGTCAAGATATCCGGCTTGAAGCCCAACACCACATATCACTACCAGCTCCGGAGCAAGGCCCCGATCGGTCCCGAGTCCAAATCCAAGGACTTCAGCTTCACTACTCGGGAAGAGACGCTCGAGATCGTCAACAGCTCAAGCGAGGTCGTCTCCGCCCAGGAGGCTCTCTTCCGCTGGGCCACCAACATCGAATCGACCGGCCAGCTAGTCATCACCCCCTACCGCTCCGGCAAGCTGGCCGTGGAAGAGGGGCAGACCATCGACGACCCCGCACGTTCCACCCGCCACGAAGCCCGGGTCAAGGATATCGAAGCCGGCGTCCTCTACAAAGTGGCCATGAAGTCGATCGACGACAAGAAGCGCACAGCCGAGGAGATCATCGACCCCTTCACCACCTCCAAGGACGACCTGCCTCCGGCTATCACCAACGTCCAGACCGAGTCGGCCCTCTCCCAGGGCAAGCAGCTGAAAGTCCAGACCATCGTCTCCTGGCAGACCAACGAGCCGACCATCGGCCAGGTCCAATATATCAAGGGCGTGGTCACCGACGACAAGGAGTTCCCGGACAAGACTCCAGCCGAGACTACCTACTCAAGAAAGCACGTGGCCGTGGTCACCAAGTTCGACTCCGGCCAGGTCTACACCTTCCGCATCACCGCCACCGACTCTTCGGGCAACACCGTCACCTCCAAGATCTACACTATCCTCACCCCCAAGCAGAAGGAATCGGTCTTCCAGCTGATCCTTAAGAACTTCGAGGACATCTTCGGTTGGGTCGGGAAGGTGGGGAATTAACATTCATTATTGCATAGAGGCAAAGCAACTGGTTGCTTTGCCTCTATTTTTTCTTTACAATGAAGTTGCTTATGAAGAATACTTACAAAATTATCGATTCGCATGCCCATGTGAATTTCAACGCCTACAAGGATGATGCCGAGGCGGTGCTTGAGCGCGCTTTCGCGGCCGGTATCGGCGTGATCAATGTCGGGTCGCAGCTCTCGACCAGCCAGCGTGCCGTGGACATGGCGAATAGCCACGAGAGCGGCATCTGGGCAGTAGTCGGGGTGCATCCGCTCCACCTGAGGCCGCAGACTTTGAGTTATCAGGATGATGACGAGCTTGAACCGGTCGAAATCAAGACTAATGGCGAAGAGCCGGATTATGCCCAGTATGCGGCCATGGCCGAAGAGGCTAAGGTCGTGGCCATCGGTGAGGTCGGCTTGGATTATCACCACTTCGAAGATGGCGACGACGTAGAGGCGCTAAAAGCCAAGCAGAAAGAAGTCCTGATCAAGTTCATCGAGATCGCCAATCAGGCGGACAAGCCGGTTGCTTTGCATTGTTGGGATGGCTATTCTGACTTGCTGGAGATATTGGTTAAGCATCCGGTAAAGCGAGCCGGCGTGGTCCATAGCTTTATCGGCGGCTACAAGACGGCTAAGAAATTTATCGAACTAGGCTACGTCATCGGCTTGAACGGCGTCATTACTTATGCTGATAGCTTTGATCGTTTGGTAAGGGAGGTAGATTTAGAGCATATGATATTAGAAACCGATTGCCCATACCTCTCGCCGGCACCGAACAAGGGCGAGCGCAACGAGCCGACCGGGGTTATCGCGGTGGCAATAAAAATTGCGGCTATTAAAAATATTTCGGTTGATGAAGTAGTTGCGATAACAACGAATAATTCTAAAACACTTTTCAGGATATAAAAAGCTCCGACAGTTTTTTAGCCGGAGCCTAGGTCGCCAATTGTATCACATTTTAACGCCAGATTTCTTTTGCCCTTTTTATTAGAGCTTCTAAAATTTGGGCTATTAGGTCCATATTATTTTTCTCGAACGTATTGAGGATTAACATAAGCTTGATCGTATCCCTGGCTTCAGCTACTTCGTTCCCTGACATTTGGGAGATGTTGCTTTTTAAGCTATTTAAACTAGCCTGGGCCAAACTTTGTTTTATTAATTCTGCAAAATTTGGGTTTTCGCTCATTACGTATTCCATATTATCTTCCTCCTGTATTGGCGTTGATGTGTAAAATGAGCAACTTTTTTATAAAGTAACATATTTTTACTTTTTTGTCAATAATTTATGCTTAAAAGTCTTATTTTTAGTGAAATTATTGACTTTTTTGGTAAAATAGGTAAGAATTAGAGGTGGAAAATTCCAAAATGTCAGATACGAGCAAACAACAAGCTCCATGGTGGCAACCGGGCTTGATTTTATTTTTAAAACTGAACGGCTGGATTGTTGCGCCGGTAGTGGTTGCTATCATTATCGGCAAATGGCTTGATGGCCGGTTAGGGACCGCTCCTTGGGTCATGGTGGCTTCGATCATCATCGCCTTTTCGTTGTCCGTTTTCGGAATTACACGGCAAGGCCTCAAGGCCATGAATAGCCAGGACGAAAAAAACAATAAAGATAATAAGAACGATTAAATATTTATGACTGAAGCAACGACCAATAATCAGGCCGAGGCCGCACCGCAAGAGGGCGGAGAGATTATCCACGAATCCACCATCTTTGCCGAACCGGTAGCGCACATCGGAAGTTTCACTATTACCAACTCATTAATCATGAGCTGGGTCACCGTCCTGGTCCTGGTTGTCGGCTTCATTCTCGTCGGTCGACGTCTGCGCCAAACCCCCAAGGGTCTGCAGAATGTTTTTGAAATCTTGCTCGAAGAGGCTTTGAATCTGGCCGATATGGTTACGGGCAGCCGTAAAAAGACAGAGCGCTTCTTACCGATTACGTTGGCGCTCTTTTTGTTTATCTTGGTCAATAATTGGCTAGGCCTCCTGCCTGGCGTCGGCACGATCGGCATGGTTGAGACTCACGGCACCGAAAGGATTTTCGTGCCGTTTCTGCGTGGCGGAACCGCCGACCTGAACCTTACCCTGGCCATCGCCCTGTTCGCCGTCGTCATGTCCCACATCATGGGCGTGGTAATGGTCGGAGCTTGGGGCCATTTCAATAAGTTCATCAACATCAACGCGTTCAAAGATATGCTGAAGAAGGTCCGCAAGGAACCGATGGTCCTAATCGTCAATCCGATCAAGATATTTGTCAGCTTGATCGAGTTGGTGGGCGAGTTCGCCAAAGTGGCCTCCTTGTCACTGCGGCTTTTCGGCAACATCTTTGCCGGCGAGGTGCTGTTGGCGACCATGATGAGCTTGATGGCTTTTTTCCTGCCATTGCCGTTCATGTTTCTGGAGATGATCGTCGGCGTGGTCCAAGCATTGGTCTTCGCGGTCCTAACCCTGGCTTTCATGTCGATCGCCGCCACCCACGAAGAACATTAAATAGAGATTAATTAATAATCATAAACCGCTGATCACCCATAGAGAGATGAGAAGCGGTTGTAAGAAAAACCTATGGAATTGACAATGATTGCAAAGGCCCTGTCTATCGGACTCGGTTCGATCGGCACCGGCATCGGCATCGGCATGATCGGCGCTAAGGCTATGGAATCGATCGGCCGCAACCCGGAATCTGCCGGCAAGCTGTTCGTGCCTATGCTTCTGATGGCCGCTTTTACCGAAGCTATCGCCATTTACGCCCTGGTTATTGCTTTTACTATCAAATAGTAGCTTTAGACCTAGCCCGCACCCGCGGGCTATCCTAAATTTATTATTTACAAATTGAATCAACTCTATGGGAGAAATAGTTTCCACATTCCATTTGGACATCAAATTGATTTTGGCCCAGCTGGTCAACTTCTTCATCATCTTGGGCGTGATGTACAAGTTCGCTTACAGGCCGACCCTGAAAATGCTGAACGACCGCAGCGAGAAGATCGCCAAGAGCCTGGAGCAGGCCAAGGAAATCGAGACCAAATTGGTCAGCACCGAAGAAGATCGCCGTTCAGTGATCGCCGAGGCTCGCAAAGAAGCGACCGCGATCGTAGAGAAGTCCAGGCTGGCAGCCGAAGAGCGCCGTGAAGAGATGATTGCCAAAGCCAAAGAAGAAATCGGCCAGATCATCGACCAGGAAAAGGAGAAGATCCGCGCTGAAAAGGGCGAAGCTTTGAAGGCTATCCGCACCGAAGTGGCCGAACTGGTTACGCTGGCAGTAGAAAAGGTGCTGGCAGAAAAGATGACCAAGAAAGAGGACAAGGAATTGATCAAGAAAATCGTAAAGGAAGACAAGTAATATGAAAGCTAGCGCCAAACAATACGCCAATGCCTTGTATCAATCGACGGTCGAGGCCAGCAAGAAGGAACTGCCGGAAATCATCGAGCAATTCGTCTTGACGCTGCGCAAGAACAACGCCATTGGCAAGGTTGATGATATTATGGCCGAGTTCAGCAAGCTTTGGAATGCCGGGCAGGATTTGGTCGAGGTGGAGGCGATAACGGCCCAGGAAGCTGACAGCGAAACCAAACATGCGCTCGAGGCGTATGCCAAGGAGGTCACTGGAGCCAAGAAAGTCGAGCTGAATCATCGGGTGTCCCCGGAAATCATCGCCGGATTCGTACTGCGGGCGGGTGACCAGGTCTTCGATGCCAGCGCAGCGACCAAACTCAAACAGCTGAAGCGCGAGATTATCGGTTAATGAAATATGATTATAAATATCTAAAAATAGTAAGTCTATGAGCAACAATACGAAAGACTTCATTGTCGAGCAAATCAAACAGCAGATTTCAAATTTCAAAGCAGAGACCGCCAAAGAGATGGTGGGTAAGGTGGTCGAAGTCGGTGACGGCATCGCCCGTATCTCCGGCTTGTCCGAGGTTATGGCCGCGGAAATGGTTGAGTTCTCCAACGGAGAGTTCGGCGTAGCCTTGAACCTGGAAGAGGATCGCGTCGGCGCCATGGTTATGGGCGATTACAAATCCATCAAGGAAGGCGATGAGGTCAAATCGACCGGCAAGATCCTTTCCATTCCGGTCTCTGACAAGATGATCGGACGCGTCATTAATCCGCTCGGCATCGCTGTCGACGGCAAAGGAGACATCAAGGGCGAGAAGCTCTACCCGGTTGAGAAGATTGCCCCAGGCGTCATCACCCGCAAATCCGTCCATCAGCCGGTCCAGACCGGCATCAAGGCTATCGATGCCATGATTCCGATTGGCCGCGGCCAGCGCGAATTGATCATCGGCGACCGCCAGACCGGCAAGACCGCTATCGCTATCGATACTATCATCAATCAGAAGGGTCAGAATATGAAGTGCATCTACGTGGCGATCGGCCAGAAGGAGTCGAAGATCGCCCGCATCGTCAACGAGCTCGAGAAGCGCGGTGCCATGGAGTATACTACCGTCGTGGTGGCTGGTGCTTCGGACCCGGCTTCACTGTCATACATCGCTCCATACTCCGGCTGCGCCTTAGGTGAATATTTCATGGATCGCGGCGAGGACGTTTTGGTCGTCTTCGACGACTTGTCCCGCCATGCCTGGGCTTACCGCCAGGTATCGCTGATCTTGCGCCGACCTCCAGGACGCGAGGCCTATCCGGGCGACGTCTTCTATTTGCACTCCCGCTTGTTGGAACGCTCAGCTAAATTGAACGAGGATTTCGGCGGCGGCTCGATGACCGCTCTGCCGATCATCGAAACTCAGGCTGGCGACGTCTCGGCCTATATCCCGACCAATGTTATTTCCATCACTGACGGCCAGATTTTCTTGGAATCAGATTTGTTCTATAAGGGTATCCGCCCGGCCTTGAACGTCGGCATCTCGGTTTCCCGCGTCGGTTCATCCGCCCAGATCAAAGCCATGAAAAAGGTGGCCGGCAAACTGCGCCTCGACTTGGCTCAGTTCCGTGAGCTCGAAGCCTTCGCTCAATTCGGTTCTGACTTGGACGAGAAGACCCGCGCCCAGATCGAGCGCGGCCGTCGCACCGTAGAAATCCTGAAGCAGGGCCAGTACGAGCCGATGGCAGTCGAGCACCAGGTGGCTATCATTTACGCCCTGACCAACGGTTTTGTCGATGACGTAGCTGTGACCGAATTGCGCAAATGGGAGAACGAGTTCCATAAGTATCTGGACAACCAGGGCGCAGCCATCAAGCTGATCGCCGAGAAGAAGGAGCTGTCTGAAGACGTTGTCGCAGCTTTGGAGAAGGAAATCAAAGAGTTTAAAGAAACACAAAGCATGTAGCATGTAGCATGTAGCAATTTATTTTGTTACACATTACACGCTGCAAGCCCAATGATATATGCCAAGCGGAAAAGACATCCGTCGAAGAATAAAATCGATCAATAGCACCAAGAAAATCACTCGTGCCATGGAAATGGTTTCGGCTGCGAAGATGCGCCGGGCCGTGCAGAGCGTTTTGGGCATCCGCCCCTACGCCCATGCTGCCTGGAGCGTCCTGACCAACTTGGCCCGGGCTTTTGAAAGCTACCAACAGGGGTTTTTGGAAGTACGCGAAGTCAGGAAGGTCCTGGTTGTTTTGGTGACCTCGAACCGCGGACTGTGCGGCTCGTTCAATTCTCAGCTCTACAAGAAACTGCGCGACGAGATCGCTAGCCCGGAAAATCTGAAGACAAACCGCTTAGGCAAGAAAAAGATAGAATCAAAGATCGCTGACGGCGAACTGCAGATCGATTGCATCACCGTCGGCAAGAAAGGCGAGAATATGGCCAAAAAGCTTGGCCGCGAGATTATCGCCGCTTTTCCCGAACTGATCATGGCGCCGACCGTCGAGCAGATCAAGCCATTGTCCAAGATCGTCATGGAAGAATACCTGGCCAAGAATTATGACAAGGTCGTGGTGGTCTATACTGATTACGTTTCGACCGTGACCCAGAAGACCAAAATCCGCCAAGTCCTGCCGATTTCCAAAGTAGATTTGGAAAAGCAGATCGCCGAAATCGATGAACTGGCCAAAGAGCTGGGCATCGATGCCCCTAAGGTAGAGTATAAGATCGAGCCGAGCGCACCTGAGGTGCTTGAATATATTTTCCCCCGTTTGATCGAGATGCAGCTGTATCATGCCATTCTGGAATCGAATGCTTCCGAGCATTCGGCTCGCATGATGTCCATGCGCAGCGCCACTGATGCCGCCGGCGAAATGTCATCCGACCTGACCTTGATGTATAATCAGATCCGCCAAGGCAAGATTACCCAGGAAATCGCCGAAATCAGCGCCGGCCGTGCCGCCCTGGAAAACTAAAAAAAGACCGCTCAGGAGAGCGGCCGGATAGGTTTCCAGTCATAGTTCGGCATCGGCTCACGGTAGCTGATGAAAATCCGCTTGCCATGGATGAAGAGGCGGACGGGCTGGCAAAGGAGCCAGACCAAACCGAGGACGAAATAGTGGATGGCATAGGAAAGAGCAGTGAGGATGTAACCGGCCAGCGGGGCAAAGACGACGATCGAACTGATGGCGACGAAGAGACTGAGTGCTGCGACGAAACGTTTGGCCTTTTTCATGGGCACCTCCTGGCAGATTAATAACGAGCGATAGCGATTCGAATAATTAATTAATGATATAAATAAGCGAAACAGTCAAGAACCCGAGCGAGCTTAACCGCATGATAAATCTAGGGCTCTTGCAAGAAAAACATATGAATAAAGGAAAAATCTCCCAAATTATCGGTCCGGTCGTCGATGTGGAGTTTGCCGACCAGCTGCCTGAAATCTATCATGCTTTGGAAATCAAATTGCCGAACGATGAGGTATTGGTCCTTGAAGCTCACCAGCATCTGGGCGGCAACAAAGTTCGGGCAGTGGCCATGGGCGCTACCGATGGCTTGAGGCGCAATCTCGAAGTCTTTGATACCGGTGCTCCTATCAAGGTGCCGGTCGGCCAGGAGACTTTGGGCCGCATGTTCAACCTCCTGGGCGCGCCGATCGACGGCAAGCCGCAGGCAGATGTGAAGCAATACTCCCCGATCCATCGTCCAGCACCTAAATTCAAGGATCAGGCCACCGAGGCTGAGATCTTCGAGACCGGAATCAAAGTTATCGACTTGATCTGCCCCTTCGTCAAAGGCGGCAAGGTCGGCTTGTTCGGCGGCGCTGGCGTGGGCAAGACCGTGGTTATCCAGGAGCTGATCCGCAACATCGCTCAGGAGCACGGCGGTTTCTCTGTTTTCGCCGGTGTCGGCGAACGCACCCGTGAGGGCAATGACCTTTACCATGAAATGAAAGAGTCGGGCGTTTTGGATAAGACCACCCTGGTGTTCGGCCAGATGAATGAACCGCCTGGAGCTCGCCAGCGCGTCGCTTTGTCAGCCTTGACTATGGCGGAGTACTTCCGTGACGTAGAACAGAAAGACGTTTTGTTATTCGTTGATAATATCTTCCGCTTCACCCAGGCCGGTTCTGAAGTGTCGGCTCTCTTGGGCCGCATCCCGTCCGCTGTGGGTTACCAGCCGACCTTGGCTGAGGAAATGGGTCAGCTGCAGGAACGCATCACTTCGACCAAGGACGGTTCGATCACTTCGGTGCAGGCAGTGTATGTGCCGGCTGACGACTTGACCGACCCGGCTCCGGCCACCACTTTCGGCCATCTTGACTCGACTGTCGTGCTTTCGCGCGGTTTGTCCGAGCTTGGCATCTATCCGGCTGTCGATCCGCTCGACTCCAGCTCGACCATCTTGGATCCGAATATTGTCGGAGAAGAGCACTATACTGTCGCCCGCCGCGTGCAGAGCGTTTTGCAGCGCTACAAGGACTTGCAGGATATCATCGCCATTTTGGGCATGGAAGAATTGTCCGACGAGGACAAGGTGGCCGTGGCCCGCGCCCGTAAGATCCAGAAATATCTGTCGCAGCCGTTCTTCGTGGCTGAGCAGTTTACCGGCGCCCCGGGCAAGTACGTCAAATTGTCCGATACTATCCGCAGCTTCAAGATGATCCTTGACGGCGAACTCGACGAGGTGCCGGAGCAGGACTTCTATATGAAAGGCGGTATCGAGGACGTTTTGAAAGCAGCTGGAAAATAACCAACCAACATGTCGGAATCAACTATAAAATTCAAGATCGTCACACCGGAGCGTACAGTGTACGAAGACCAGGTCAGCCAGGCCACCTTGCCGGTAGTTAACGGCCAGATTACTGTCTTGCCGAACCATCGCTCATACATCGCAGCTCTGAAATCAGGGGAAATCCTTCTGAAAAAGGACGACGAGGAGGTGAGCATGGCTGTTTCCGGCGGATTCATCGAGTTCAATAATAATGAACTCGTGGTTTTGGCTGATACGGCCGAAGCCGCAGCCGAAATCGATCTGCAGCGCGCCGAAGCGGCCCGCCAGCGCGCTGAGGAATTGAAGAAAGAGAAAGTTACCATGGGCGAGATGGAATACGCTCGTGTGGCGGCGGCGATTGAAAAGGAACTGGCCCGCATCAAGGTGGCCAAGAAGCATCACACCCGTCATGGGATGAAGTTGAATTAATTAAAATAAACAAATATATGAACCACAACAATCTCGAATCAGAACAGAGTCTTGTTCCTGCCCATGAACACCATGAGCACGAGCATTCACCGGAGGTGGATAGGCTGTGGGAAGAGTCGAACCGCAATGAGATTGTTGCCGGCTTTATCGAGGGCAAAGAAGTCGATGAAGTAGTCGCCCCCGAAGAACTGGAAAAGGCCTTCGCTGAAGTGCCTTGCTGCCTGGGCTGCTCCGATGGCCGCATCCACGACATCCGTCTCGGACGCGCGGGTATGGGTATCGTGGCCGGAGTCAGTGAGACTGTAGAGTCGATCAAGAAACTCCACAAGGAAGGCAAGATCAAAGAGAATTTTACGATCACTAGCCATACCGGATGCGGCGCGGCCAAGATCGTTTGCAATCAGCTGATCGAGCAGGGTAAACTGCCAGCCGATACCGAGCCGGATAGCTTGGGAGTGAAATTTGCCCATGACGTCGTCAAAGGGCTCTGGGCCGAAGGCATCAAGGCCGGCTACCATCATATTGAAGGCGACAAGATGGATAAGCATCACGATGAACGGGCCATCTATTTCGACGGCACTGGCAAGCTGAATATCGAGACTTTGGTTAAGAAGGATGGAAAAAAGGTATTCCCGCGCGGTTTTATCTTCTCCGCCCTTGATTTCAGCGACAAGGCCACCGAAACCGAGCTTAAGGCTCTTTGTGGCATCGCCTTGGGCGATCATGGTTTCGGCCATCGCTTTACTATCGATACCCCATTTTATATCGTAATCACCACGGAAAGTAAGCAGAAAAAAGAGAGATATACCGAAATAGCTGAAAAAGTAGCTAAGAATTTCCATGGCCGGGTCAGGGTGAAGGCTTATGTCCCATCCGGCATTTCTATTGACAAATAGTAATTTTCATACTATAGTAAAAAGTCGTGTATTATGCATGGCTTTTTAGTTTTCGTCCTTTAGACAAAATCAATCCAAACGGACAATGAATATTGTCCGAACTTTCAATGGGAGGGTAACATGAGGAGCAAACTTGTTCAGGATCTAATCGGCATCAACAGGAAATATTCGACTTTGTTCGACAGCCCGAACGCCAAATCTGATCGCGCGTTCTACCGCAGTATGGAGAATTACCACAAGATTATCACCCAGTGTATGGACGGCCGTCCGAATTTCGCCAAGGCGACACAAGCGCCACTCGGTGTCTTCCAGTCATTCCGAAACCTCGGTGGCGCCTTTGATCTCCAGTGGGAGAAGTTCGATCAGGCAATTTTCCGTTCCTACAAGTATCACCTGGAAGAAGAGCGCAAAGGCAGCATGATTCTTTTGAATTACCACTTTTCCAGAGGCGATGTACATCGAGGCTGCGCCGGTTTCTGCTATGACACCGATGCTGCCATCCGTTCGATGGTCGCGCTGAAGGAGCAGTTCGAGCGTGTCTATGGCGATTGCACCGAGGCTATTATCCCCATATTGGTCGGATTCGAAACCGATGAGAACGCGCTGATTTTTCACGGTGATGTCGGTGAACCGCTCAATCTGGCGAATGTCCAGATTCAGGACGAGGAAGAGCTCAAGCTTTATCTCATGTCTGAGCTACGCAAGATTTTCCCCAAAAGGCCCAAGGGAGCATTGAAAGATATGCGCCACATGGCCATGAAGAACATTGAGTGTATCAATGAGACCAGACTGGCAAATCGTCCGATCCTCGACCTTAACCACAAAGAATGGATTCTGGCGTTGGGCCGGGGCCTCGACTGGTTCTATGAGCCGAACGCCGCTCTGATCATCGGCATGTATTCGGATGAGCCGGAGGAACCGATTAAAAAAGCGGCCGGAATCATCGAGGAAAACATGAACAAGGGTAGGATACTCAAGAAGGATGGCTTCGTCCTCCTGGCCTCCGCTGCGTATGGCGTCGAGAACGGCTCGACATTCACGAGAGCCAAGGAACGGGCGAGCGGTTACCGCGAATTGGCGACCAGGATCATCAAGGCTAATTACCCGGATATTTTCGAGTATATGCATCCAGTGACAGCCGTCACGAACCTTGATAATCGTCTTTTTCAGATCATTGAATGATGCGTAAAGCATGAAGTGCGAGTGGACTCCGGTCCACTCATTTTTTTTGGCAAAAATATCTTGACAACCCCTGGCCGCGTGCTAAAATAGTAGGGCACTTAGCACTTGTATGATATGAGTGCTAATTAATTTTAAGCTAATAATTAAATAAAATTATGAACGTCAAACCTCTTTCTGACTACCTGGTAGTCAAGACGGTCACCGAAGAAGTGACCAAGTCAGGCATCGTTTTGCCGGATACCGTTTCCAAAGAAAGGCCTCAGCAAGGCGAGGTCATCGCTGCCGGCGAGGGCAAGATTCTTGAGTCAGGCCAGCGCGCACCCATGGGCGTCAAGGTCGGAGACAAAGTGATGTTCCGGGGCTACCCGCAAGAAGTTAAAATCGAGGGGGAAGAATATCTCATCATCAAAGAGTCAGACGTAGTAGCAATTATCAATTAATCAAACACATATGGCGAAACAGATAATTTTTGACGAAAAGGCGCGAGCCGCATTGAAGAACGGCGTGGACCAACTGGCCAACGCTGTCAAAGTCACCCTCGGTCCCAAGGGCCGCAATGTGGTGATCGACAAGACCTATGGTGCTCCGATCATCACCAAGGACGGTGTGACCGTGGCCAAGGAAATCGAGCTCGAAGACAAGTTTGAGAATATCGGAGCTGAAATCATCAAGGAGGTCGCTTCCAAGACTAATGACGCCGCTGGCGACGGTACCACCACCGCCACCGTCCTGGCCCAGGCCATGATTGCTGAGGGCTTGAAACTGGTTTCGGCCGGCGTCAGCCCGATCGGAATTAAGGCTGAGATGGAGCAGAAGGTGGCCGAGATTGTGGCTGAATTAAAGAAGATGAGCAAGACCATCTCGACGACTGAAGAGATGGCCCAAGTCGCTTCCATTTCCGCCAACGACAAGGATTTGGGCGGCAAGATTGCCGAGGCCATGGCTAAGGTCGGCAAGGAAGGCGTAGTTACCGTCGAGGAAGGCCAGTCGTTCGGCGTCGAGGTCGAATCGGTTGACGGCATGCAGTTCGACAAGGGCTATATTTCCCACTATATGGTGACCGACACCGAGAAGATGCGCGCCGAGTTCCAGGATTCATACGTCTTGATTACTGACAAGAAGATCAGCTCGGTCCAAGAGATTTTGCCTTTACTGGAAAAATTGCTAGCTCAGGGCAAGAAGGATCTAGTAATCATCGCTGATGATATCGAGGGCGAGGCTTTGGCTACTTTCGTGGTCAACAAGCTCAGAGGTATCTTCAATGTCTTGGCTATCAAGGCGCCGGGCTTCGGTGATCGCCGCAGCTCAATGCTCGAAGATATTGCTATTCTGACCGGCGGCCGCGTCATCACTGAGACTGTCGGTTTGAAGTTGGAGAATGCCGCCATCGAGGATTTGGGTCGTGCCCGCAAAGTCTCTTCGACCAAGGAGAACACCACCATCGTCGATGGCCAGGGCGACGAAGCGGCTATCAAATCCCGCATCGAGCAGATTAAGAAAGAATTAGCCAATAGCGATTCCGATTATGACAAAGAAAAGCTGCAGGAGCGCTTGGCCAAGCTGGCTGGCGGCGTCGCCGTCATCAAGGTCGGTGCGGCCACCGAGACTGAGATGAAAGAGAAGAAGGATCGCATCGAGGACGCCTTGAATGCCACCCGCGCGGCCGTCGAAGAGGGTATCGTCCCTGGCGGCGGCCTGGCCTTGCCGGTCGCCGGGCAGGCGATTGCCAACCTGACTGAAAATCGTGTCACGACCGCCGGTGCCAGGATTATTGAGAATGCTATTTTGGAGCCGATCAAGCAGATTGCGGCCAACGCCGGACGTGACGGTTCGATCGTCCTCTATGAAATCATGACCGCCCACAAGGCAGGCAAGACCAATGTCGGCTATAATGCAGCAACTAATGTTTTTGAAGACATGATCGCTGCCGGCGTGGTCGACCCGACCAAGGTGGTCCGCTCAGCGCTCGAGCACGCAGCCTCAGCGGCGGCTATGTTCCTGACCACCGAGGCGGTCATCACCGACAAACCAGAAGAAAAGGGACAGGGTCATGGCGGCGGCATGCCGAACATGGGCATGGGCGGCGGCATGGGGATGATGTAGTAAGGAAAGCTATTTCCTCTCAGCTGGTATTTAAGTTAATATCAAACTCCAGATTTTTATAAGACTAAGGTTTAAGTTCTAAAGACTAAAAATTGTAAATTTAGTCTTTGGCTTTTAGGCCTTAGTCTTTTGGTTTACAAATATTAGCAATCAATTATAATATAGATATGTCACTCAACAAGATTCCAGAAATAAATATCAGCACCAAAACCATGTTCAAAGTGGTCGGTGTCGGTATTTTAGTCTATTTTCTCTATTTCGTCAGGGACATCCTGATGATTCTGTTCATTTCCTTGGTCCTGGCCAGTGCGGTCGATCCTTGGGTGGATTGGCTGCAAAAAAGAAAAATACCCCGCTCACTCGGCATTATTTTGATCTATTTAGCCTTGTTTTTTATCTTAGGTTCGGCGGTTTATATGATTACCCCGCCCATTGCCAAGGAAATAGGCGCCTTTTCGCAGAATTACCCGCATTATCAGGAACGGTTGACCCAATTGTTCGATAGCATCAAGGATTTTTCGGTCAAGGCTGGTATCTCGGACACCCTCACCAGCAACCTCAACTCATTCAACTCCAATCTTTCAGGTGCGGCGGGCAATATCTTCGGCTTCGTCTTCAGCATCTTCGGTGGCATTTTCTCGACCATCTTGGTTTTGGTCATCACTTTTTATATGACAGTTGAGGAGAATGCCATCAAGCGTCTGGTCTGGTTGATTACCCCCGAGAGGAACCAGCAGTATGTCCTCGACTTGGTCAACCGGATGCAGAAAAAGATCGGGTTATGGTTGCGCGGACAATTGATTTTGTGCTTGATTATTTTCTTCATGGTTTGGCCGGGCTTGACCATTATGAAGGTTAATTATGCTTTGGTTCTGGCCTTGATTGCAGGAATCAGTGAGGCTATTCCGTATATCGGCCCGACCCTGGGTGCCGTACCGGCTATTTTCTTGGCGTTTACCCAGTCACCAATCTTGGCGGTGTTCGTCGCAATCTTCTTTTATATTACGCAGCTGATAGAGAATAATATCCTGGTGCCGAAAATCATGCAGAAGACCATCGGGTTAAACCCCATCATCAGTATCGTAGTCTTCATGATCGGCTTCAATGTCGGCGGCATTCCGGGAGCGATCCTGTCTATTCCCGTGGCTGCGGCCATCAGCGTCTTTATCGGCGATGTCTTGACGCGACGCAAGGGTGAACGGTCCGAGCCGGATTTTGAATAAACAAGAGAATGTTATAATAAAAAAACATCCGAAATTTCGGATGTTTTTATTTTGATGTGATGGTTATTCGCGCCTCACAGGCTTGCCGTCGCAAGCCTGTTCGTTGTCCTGGGCAGCGCAGAAGTGATTCCCATCACTTCTGCGGCGCTCTCTGCGATGTTGCTCTGCTGAGCAACATCTTGCTCGCTGCTGCCCGTTCGAGTCCCATTCCAAAATACAAAAATAATAGCGCCCCTTTGAAGGGGCGCTATTATTTTTGTGCCTAGGGAGGGACTCGAACGGGGCGGAAGCCCCTTCACTTATCATTCCTAAAGACTTTGTAAAAAAAGTTGGTTTTTCAAATCACTCGTTTTGTGGTTATCGGCCCATCTCAAGGGAAGTTTCTCGCCTTCCCAAAACGCAAAAATAAAAATGCCCCCGTTGGGACATTTTCATTTTTGTGCCTAGGGAGGGACTCGAACCCTCAAGGGATCACTCCCACACGATTTTGAGTCGTGCGCGTTTACCAGTTTCACCACCCAGGCAAATTTTGACTCACCACCTCCGCCCAAGGCGGACAGGCAGGCTAATTTCACAAAAAAACGGGCATCTGCCAGCTTGTTTGTATTATAATAGAGGAAATTTAAATTGTCAAAGCCCTTTTTTTAGGTTATAATTAGGCTATATTTAAGCTAAAATCAAGGGATAAAAACCCTTTGTTTTGAAGTTTGGGCTAATATGGGCAAAATAATTTCAGTTGTTAACCAAAAGGGCGGAGTCGGTAAAACCACCACGGCAGTCAATTTGGGGGCTTATTTGGCGCACCTTGGCCGGCAGGTGCTTTTGGTTGATCTTGATCCGCAGGCCAACGCCACTTCTGGGCTCGGAATCGACCACAAGAATCTGGAACATGGCCTATATGAAGCCTTGTTGGGCGAAAAGGAGATTTTTGATATCATCAAACAAACGATGCAGTCCGGGTATCACGTCGCTCCGGCGACCACGTCTTTGGCTGGTGCCGGTATCGAGCTAGTCAGTATGGACGAACGTGAGTACCGATTGAAGCAGATATTGGATGAGATAAAAGACGAATATGACTATATCATTATCGATGGCCCGCCCTCGCTCGGGTTGTTGACCGTCAACAGCCTGGTTGCCTCGGATGAAGTCCTTATCCCGATCCAGAGCGAGTATTATGCTTTGGAGGGCTTGGGGCAGCTTTTGAACACCATCAATTTGGTGCAAGCCAACCTGAAGCCGGAACTAGGCATCATGGGCGCGGTCATCACTATGTTCGATAAGCGCAACCGTTTGTCCGATTCGGTCATGCAGGAGCTGTACCAATATTTTCCGAACCGTATCTTTCGTTCGGTGATACCGCGGAGCGTGCGTCTCGCCGAGTCGCCGTCTTTCGGACGCTCGATCCTGCATTATGACAAGAATTCCAAGGGTGGCAAGGCTTATGAGCGCCTGGCTAGGGAAGTAATCGGCTTAGAAAAATAATTAATAATACAAAAATATGGCTACAGGATTGGGCAGAGGGCTCGGCTCGTTGATTCCGCAGAAGATAAACAAGGTAATCACCGATACCGGCGAGACGATTGTCGCCACTACCAGCGAATCGGACAAGGATAGGATTTTGCATTTGCCGCCTAATGATGTAATGGTAAACCACCTGCAGCCGCGCAAGCAATTTTCTGAACAACAGCAGAATGAATTGGTCGAATCAATCAGGCAATATGGCATCATCCAGCCTTTGATCGTGACCAAGAAGGGCAACGGTTATGAATTGATCGCCGGCGAACGTCGTTTGCGTTCCGCTAGGATTTTGAAATTGCCGACCGTCCCGGTCATCGTACGTGAGACCAAAGAACAGGAGATGCTGGAAATCGCTTTGATCGAGAATATCCAGCGCGAAAATTTGAACCCGATTGAAACCGCCATATCCTATCAGAAACTGATGAGCGAGTTCAACCTGAGTCAGGATGACCTCTCCAAGAGATTGGGCAAGCCTCGTCCGAGCATCGCTAACACGGTTCGTCTCCTTAACCTGCCCAATGACATCCAGCAGGGGTTGATCGAAGGTAAGATAACAGAAAGTCATGCCAAACTCATTCTCGGTCTGGACACCGAAGTCAAACAGATGACGCTTTATCGCAATATCGTCCATACCGGACTGTCGGTCAACGATGCCGCCCACGAGTCGCGTAAGATGGGGGGAACTAAACAGGCCAGGGTCCAGCCCAATTTGCAGGATAGAGACAAAGAGCAGCAGCTGAGGACGGCCCTCGGGACCAAAGTGGAAATCAGGCGCAAGGCCAAAGGTGGCCAGGTTATGATCGATTTTTATAGCGATGAGGAGCTTTCAGGGTTGATGGGTAAATTAGCAAAATAGTAATTCGATAGTTGAAGCAGTCGCCAGCATGGCGACTGCTTTTATATTTGTTTGAGTATGGCACAATATGTTATAATTAATAAAATTTATCCATGTTGCAATTAGATTTTCATGCTTAAAATATTTCAATTTTTCCAAAGTAAAGTCCAGCAGACCGAATTACGGTTGGCTCAAAAGCTCGAACAGCGGCTTAACCAGCCGTATGGTTCGAGCGTTTTTTATTTTGGCATTATCGGGTTGAATATATATTTAGTTTTTTGGCAGATCGCCTTAGATGTTCTGAAATTTTTTATCGTTCTCTTCGCTGATCCAGGAAATTCATTCAACTTATTTTTTCGTCAGCGCGATTTGAGAAGCTGCCCCTTTTCTTACGCTTCCTATAAAAATATTCAAAAACAAGTCAGGATGTTCAGTCTGGCCGGGGTTGTTTCCATAGTCTTGGTCGCTGTCTCGTCTTCCCTGGTTACCAATTTGTTATTCGGAGGCAAAAACCCAACCAAGGCCGCTGCTTTCGGGTGGTCGCAGTCTAGTTGGTCTGGCGGTGCCAGCACCACCGCTAAGGCCCAGCACAAGAATCCAGACAACAAATCGGATTGGAACCTTTACAGCAGCAAAGATGTCGGCGTTACGGTTACGGGCTCCGCAAGCGGATCGATTCAGCTTTTACCAGTAATTAGCACAACTACGCAGACTTCGTTGTTGGATTTTAATGCCGGAACCAATGCTTTGACCAAGGTGGCCGGCAATGGCAATGCTGGTCGTGTGGAATTAAGCAAAAAAATTATCAAAGCCTATGGAATTTCAGGATTTGCTGGTATCGATTTTTCAGTAGCTCTTAGAGCTGATGGCACAGTGTGGACCTGGGGCTATGGTTATCACGGCGATGGCGGTAACTTGGCCCAATACAATAGCCCAAGACAAGTACCTGCTTTGACAGACGTAGTAGACTTGGCTCAAGGATTTAGCGCTACTTATGTCATGAAGAGCAACGGAGAAGTTTGGGCCTGGGGTAAGAATGATTTTTATCAATTAGCTGTCGCTGGGGCAAACGTTGATAAGTATGTTCCAACGATAACCCTGCTCCCGACCTCAACTGTAGCTCTGGCTGCCGGTAATTACTATGGACTTGCCCTGCAGTCCAATGGCGAGGTGCTGACCTGGGGTCGAAATTGCTCAGATCCAAACTGCAACGGCTACAACCCGCTTGCTCAAGGACCTATTGGCAATGTCAACGTGCCAACCCCAACAACCGTTAAAACAAGCGCCGGAGTGCCGCTGACTGGTGTCACCTCGCTGTCTGTGGCCTACAATACTGTATATACGTATTATACTCATGCTATAAGCAACGGCGAGGTTTGGACTTGGGGAACTACTGATTACGCTCAAAGATCATTCAACACAATTACGAATGCAGTTTCTGTGGTTGGAGGAAACCAGCACGCCGCCGTATTAACGGCCAGCGGGACGGTTTTTGTTGCCGGTATTAATTCATACGGAGTTAATGGTAATGGCTTAGATAACGGCAGTAGCGTGTCTTATGCCACTCCCTTTCAGGTGCCGGGCATTGTCAACGCGGTTGAAATAAAGCACGGCTTAAATCATGTCATGGCTTTGCAGGCAGGTGGGACTGTTAAGGGCTGGGGTCGTAACAATTACAACCAAATCGGCAATGGCACTACATCTAGCGTTCTGTCCCCAATCACAGTCCCGTATCTAGCTGACATTATTGAAATCGGAGGCATAGATAATTCCGTTTTTGCCGTTGCTAGTTCCGGCCAGTTATTTGCTTGGGGCAGAAACAATGCCGGTCAGCTGGGTGATAACTCTACCACGCAAAGAGCGACGGCAACACCGGTTTATAATACCGCATCTTCAACTTACAACTTCAACCTCGGCCAACCGTACGCTCCTGGTATTTATACCTCATCGGTGATAGATCTTGGACACCGTCCCCTGGCCAACACTGTCTTTCTCTCCTGGGACCAGACGCTGAATGGTGCCGGAGCCAACGCTATCCAGTTTTTGATTGCCACCAGCACATCGCCATCCGGCCCCTGGACTTATGCTGGTGTAGCCGGAGCAGCTTTAGCCGGTTGCGGCGGGGGAGGTTGCTACACGGCCAGCAGCTTCATCAGCAATTCTCTGAACGCCCAGTATATCCGCTACAAGGCCTATTTGCAAACCAGCAATCAACTGGTCACGCCGAGCCTCGATGCAATTAACTTATCAAGCAGCCACTATCCATCTTCATCCTCATTAACTTCAAGCTGGTACAATACCACCGATAGCCGCAATATAATTTCCGGTCTCAGTTGGGTTGAAGATACTGTCTTGCCAAGCGGTACTCAAGTCAAATTCCAGCTGCGTACGGCAGCCACCGACAATCCGGCGCTAGAAGATAACCAAGAATCACCATCTGCTCCCTCTGACTGGTATGGTCCAGGGAATAGCACTACGACCCACTTTACCAGCTCTTCAATTGTCTGTAATAAGAACGGTGCGACTGGCGAGGTTGTCTGCCAAATAGACAACACGGCCACCTCCACCATCGGCGATGGCATTAATGATCAATGGATGCAATACCGGGTCATACTCGAATCAGCCGGTGACTACACCCCGACTGTCGATGATGTCAATATCCAATATGTGGTTAACAACCCGCCTGAAATCGAAACCGGTAGTTTTACTGCCTTCCAGTCAACGACCACTAGCCAAGTAGAAATTAATTACGCGGTTCGTGACATGGACACGGATAGCGGCACTAGCCATCCTGGATTCGTAGATATCGGCCTAGAGTATTGGAATGGTGCAAGTTGGGTAGAGGCCTCCTCGTCGCTAATCCAACACTACGACGCTGGCTATGCCACGCTAGGCACCAGCACTATTTCTGTGGCCACCTCGACCTACACAACATATCATCTTGCCTGGACGGCCACCGCCGAAGCCGGTCTCGTTGGCCTGTACAATTCTAGCCTCCAGGTTAGAATTTCCGCTAACGATGGTGAGCCGGCTAACTTCCTTGGCGCAGCCACCACTTCCCTGGAGTTCGATGCTAAAATTCCAGTGACCGACACAGCCTCCTTTATCGTTGTCCCGGGCACAGATGAGTCGTTGTCTTCGCTTTATTTTAATTCTACCGATGACATGACGCTCGTTCTGCGTTATTCCGCTGACCCGACGAGCTATGCTAACTATACTGACGATACCGGCTGGATTAATTATTCCGCTTCAACCACCGTTGATTTCTCCGCTCGTCCAGACACCCTCTATCTCCAGTTCCGGGATACTAAAAACAACCGTTCTGCAGTTCTGGCCCGTGTCTTGCCTGCCACCCCCAAAATCACCATGATCCAGGACACCTCCAACCTCCTTGAAGGGTCGGCGGATTACCGGTTGTTCATCTCCTGGAAGCTGCCAGATGAGCCGGATTATGGCTTTGATCATTATAATGTCTACCGTTCATACGATCAGGCCAACTATACTCAGCTCGCCACCTTTACGCCACGTACTACCAATTTTTACACCGACCTCACCATGGCATCTGGCACCCCGGTCTACTATAAGGTTTCCATGACTGATCAAGTTGGCAACGTGTCTTATATTTCGAACGAGATGTGGGGCAATGCTAACGGCACGCAGGACGCTGGCGAAGGAGGAGGCGGTGCTGGCACCAAGGGTGTCCCGCCAGCCATTACCAACGTCACCTCTACGAACATCTATACCGACCAGGCGACCATCAATTGGGTGACTGATGTGGCTGCTGACTCTTTCGTTTACTACCAGCTTGCCACGGGCGGTGACCTTATAAGTTCAACTTCGATTGCCACAGCTGTCGGCATGGCTACGCTCACTAACTATGACCAGGCATATGCTGACGCCAACGGCAAAACTGGTGCATTGGGACTCCACACCGTTATTCTTTCGGGTCTGTCTCCGAACACCACGTATTATTATGCTGTCAAATCTTCTGACCCCAAAGGTGATACTGGTACGAGCACCTCTGCCATCGATGGCTACTCATTCACCACCGCTCCGGGTCCGATCATCACGCATAACGCCGCCACTGACAACGTCATCAAGAATACCTGGGCCCAATTCAACTGGGAGACCGACCAGAATTCTAATTCCTATGTCACTATCTGGCCTCAGGGCAACCCGGCTAGCTCGACCGTCATCGGCCAGAATGACTCGACACAAAATCATTCAGTGACCGTCTACGGGCTGAACCCGGGCAGCAACTATCATTATTTTCTTACCTCGGATGCAGCCAGGGATGACAATGTTGGAGCTAATTATTTATTTACCACCGCTACTGACGGCACGCCCCCGGTCATCATTAGCCTGACCGCCGTCTCGGTAGCTGAGACTACGGCCGCCATCTCTTGGTTAACGAACGAACTGGCCACCACTACCTTGCGCTACGGCACGGCCAGCGGTCTATATTCTGACTCCATTCAGTCAATCGATTGGTCGACCGGTCTGGCCACCCCGCTGAGCTCGTTAACTGCCTCGACCACCTATTTCTATCAGCTCGAGGTTGGTGATCAGAATGGAAATATTGCCACTTCAGGCGAGCAAAGCTTCACTACGCTGAGAGAGTCAGTTACTAAGGAGGCATATGACGCTTACGTTTCCTCCTCCTCTAATGAGATTTCGAACCTTCAAGGCCTGGCCAGCTCCACTGCCTCCTCGAGTCAGGCAAGCATCGATAGCCTTAATGCCCAGATTTTGAGCCTCAACGCTCAGTTGGCTAATCGTGCTAACCTCACCCCGGCTCAGGCAGCAGACCTCCAGAGCCAACTGGCAGCGGCCAACAACAAGGGAGGTGGTGGCACGCTCATCATCGACAAGACCGACAAGGTAGCACCGGTTATTTCTAATATAGCGGCTAGCAATATCAAAGCCGAGTCAGCTGAAGTGGGTTGGACTACAAATGAGAGTGCCGATGGTTTTGTCAGGTTGGTTGATAGTAATGGAGTGCAAAAAAATTATGGGAATTACGATCTCTTGGGAAGACACCAGGTCATTTTAGACAATCTGGTGCCCGAGATGAAATATGTTTACAAGGTTGCCTCAAAGGATGCTTATGGAAATTTGACCGTTTCGCCAGATCAGTCCTTCACCACCCCCTCCCTTGAAAAACAGCTGAAAGACGAAGGCAAATCTGATGCGGAGATCGCCGAACTGGTCGAACAGGCCGAGAACAAGGAAGAGAACAAGACCAACATCCTCCTGGCCGCGGC
>JAAXUA010000009.1 GCA_013336275.1 Candidatus Falkowbacteria bacterium | reverse complement strand
GAATAACTCCCTAGAAAGGAGGTGATCCATCCACAGCTTCCGCTACGGATGCCTTGTTACGACTTCGTCCCTGTTATCGATCCCACCTTAGTCCCTATTAGATAGAGCCTTCGGGTGTTACCGACTCCCTTGACGTGACGGGCGGTGAGTACAAGACCCGAGAACGTATTCAACGCGCCGTGGCTGATGCGCGTTTACTAGCGATTCCAGCTTCATGTGGGCGAGTTGCAGCCCACAATCCGAACTGAGGACAGTTTTAAGGGGTTTGCTCCGCATTACTGCTTGGCGTCCCGTTGTACTGCCCATTGTAGCACGTGTGTCGCCCAAGGTGTAAGAACCATGCTGATTTGACGTCATCCCCACCTTCCTCCCACTTATAGCGGATAGTTCCCTATGACATATAAAACATAGGGTGAGGGTTGCGCTCGTTTCCCGACTTAACGGTACATCTCACGACACGAGCTGACGACAACCATGCAGCATCTGTACGGCACCCTCGAAGGCTCCCCTGTTTCCAGGGGTCTGCAGCCGTATGTCAAACCTTGGTGAGGTTCCTCGCTTATCGTCGAATTAAACCACATGCTCCACCGCTTGTGCGGGTCCCCGTCTATTCCTTTGAGTTTTAAGCTTGCGCTCGTACTCCCCAGGCGGAATGCTTAACGTGTTAACTTAAGTAAACATCACTGAGAGGGTCGATACTCCCAATGATTAGCATTCATCGTTTACGGCGTGGACTACTGGGGTATCTAATCCCATTCGCTCCCCACGCTTTCGTTTCTCAGTGTCAGAACCGTCCCAGTAAGCTGCCTTCGCATTTGGTGTTCCTGCTGATATTAACGGATTTAACCCCTACACCAGCAATTCCGCTTACCTCTTCCGGTCTCTAGTCTGGCCATCTCTTCCGCAGCCCCCGGGTTAAGCCCGAAGATTTAACAGAAGATGTACCAAACAACCTACAAACTCTTTACGCCCAATTAATCCGGATAACGCTTGGGGCCCTCGTATTACCGCTGCTGCTGGCACGAGGTTAGCAGCCCCTTATTCCTCTGGTACCGTCATTGTTTCTTCCCAGAGAAAAGTACTTTACACCCCGAGGGGCGTCTTCATACACGCGGCGTCGCTCCATCAGCCTTTCGGCCATTGTGGAAGATTCTTGACTGCAGCCTCCCGTAGGAGTCTGGGCAGTGTCTCAGTCCCAGTGAGACGGGTCATGCTCTCACACCCGCTACCTGTCGTTGCCTTGGTGGGCCGTTACCTCACCAACTAGCTGATAGGCCATAGGCCACTCCTGAGGCGTTGTTACTTTAAAAGGGAATGACTTGTGTCCCCCCTTTTCCATCGCGAATTATCTTGGATTTCTCCAAGTTATACGCGTCCTCAGGGTATGTTACCAATGTGTTACTCTCCCGTTTGCCATGTTCGGCTCCACCCGAAGGTGAAGTTCACATTCGACTTGCATGCCTTAGACACGCCGCCAGCGTTCATCCTGAGCCAGGATCAAACTCTCGAAAAGTTTTTGACTAGGTTTACTTGCCTAGTGTAAAGAATCAAAGAAGATTCAGTACAATTGATCTGGAACGATGCCCTGATCAGTATATGGAATAGAATAATGTATTCTAATTTGGACGAATTGGTGCCTGTTCGCACCAAAATATAGCGATCACAATATGTTTGGTTGTCGGTTACATATTGTGTTAATTGTCAACGAGCCTTTCAAAATTGCTTTTGAAAGAAAAAACAGGGATATTATCGATGTAACATCACTGTTTTTTCCTTCAAGGACTAATCAAGTTTCAAGAAATCTTGAATCTATAATTTGCTTTAAGATTAAGGAAATCAAGTGTATAAATATGTTAAACTACTTTTACAGTGCTGTCAACCCCTAGTCGGACGTTTTGTATTAATTAATTTGTTTGCTAAAATAAGCAAAAATTAACTAAATCCAATAACAGCTCAACAAAAGAAATGATAGCAGTTCTTTTAAAAGCGGTCAAGGTGTTGGCAAAAACAGGCTTAATCAATATAATGTTAGGAAAATAGCGGTTTATCCGGAAGCGTATAAGGAGGCTGGGCCATGGAAATAAAAATCAGCTACATCATTGTTTATAGGGCACCTCACCAAAAACCGGCCAGCCACCACGAGACCTTGGAGGTCGACGACGGATTGACAATCAGGCAACTGGTGGAGTTCGTCAGGAAAAAGTGCCTGGAATATTGCCAGCACCACGGCTACGAGCTGGAGAGATTCAGCCTCAAGGACATCGGCTAAGCCGCTATCCGGTCCCGGACTACAAATCCGGGACTTTCTTTTTTTGTTAGCCAATTTTTGGTATAATTCAAGTAATATGAATGGAGAAAAAAACATTTTAGTCTTCCCTCAGGGTTTTTTGTGGGGCGTTTCAACCGCGGCGCATCAGATTGAAGGCGGCAACACCAACGATTGGAGCGAATGGGAATCATCGCAAGCCAGGATTGATTCGCTCAAGGCGCAGGGCCATGAGCCGGAACATTTCATTTCCGGTCAAGCCTGCGATTCCTATAATAGATATGAGACGGATTTTGATCTGGTGGCCCAACTTAATTGCGGCGCCTATCGCATGGGTATCGAATGGGCGCGGATCGAGCCGGAAGAGGGCAAGTGGAATATGGCAGAGCTGGAACACTATCGCCAAGCGATTAAATCCTTGAAAGCGCGGAACCTCAAGCTGGTTTTGACTTTGTGGCATTGGACCAACCCCGTGTGGCTGGCCAAGCTCGGCGGCTGGCGCAACCCCAAATCAGTCGATTATTACTTGCGTTACGTTGAGTTCATCGTTAAGGAATTGGGAGCTGACGTCGATTTCTGGGTGACATTGAATGAGCCGATGGCTCACGTCGGCTTCGGTTATGTGCGCGGTAATTTCCCGCCGAACCGCAAATTCGATATTATCGGCGCAGTCAAAGTTTTCCGCAATTTGGTCAGCGCCCACATCGGCGCCTATGGCATTATCCATCACCACTTCCCAGAAGCTTCGGTCGGATATACTTCGCTGACAGATTATTTCGAGCCGGCCAATAAATTTAATCCTCTAGACCTGATGTTCAATTCATTGTCGCGTTGGCTGCATCACCGCGCATTCTTGAATAAGGTCAGTCGCCACCTTGATTATATCGGCATCGATTATTATTTCCATAACCGCATCAGCTGGCGTCCGCCCTTCAAGGTCAATCTGAACAAAGAAGTTAATGATATGGGTTGGGAGGTCTATCCGGAGGGCATCTATCATGTCGTGAAATATGCCGCCCGTTTCAAGAAGCCTATATATATTATGGAAAACGGCATTGCTGATGCGGACGATGATCAGCGGCCGCAGTTCATCGAGAATCACTTGCGCTGGTTGCACAAGGCGATAGAGGCGGGGTGTGATGTCCGCGGATATTTCCACTGGTCGCTTCTGGATAACTTCGAGTGGGCTCACGGTTTCCATCCTAAGTTCGGACTGTTTGCCGTTGACCTCAAGACCTGTGAACGCACCGCCCGGCCAAGCGCCGCGCTTTATGCGGATATTTGCAAAAATAACTATTTAGTTATAAGGTAATTTTACCTTTGTTCTCTACAACGATCGATCAAAAAGGAGGTACGCGTATGCCACTGATAATGGGTTTATGGAGAAACGTGCAGTACCGCAAGAGCGATCTTAGCCATGAGGGCTTTGGTCTTGGAGGACTCAAGAAGTGGTCCGACATGACCAGCGCCGAAGGTGATTCACGCCTCAAAGGACAGAAGCCGGAAGATTTTCTCGGACTGTGGGGTTGGATCAAGAAAGTGCTCTTCTGGAAGAAGAGGATCACCCTCGAGGTAGCTGGCGATTCTGACACGTTCTTCGTCGTCGGCTTTTACGATCACAACCTCAACATCTGCAAGGTCTGCACTAAGGCCCGCCAAGTTTCTGAGGGACCATTCTTGATGCGGGTAGGCCCTGGGCGGATCCATTTCTTTGTGGTTGCCGAAAAGGAAGTGACGCTGCAAAATGGCGGCTGCTTCTATGCCAACACCAGGCAACCATCGGAGATAGGATCCTTGCGCTACGATCTGTACTGACAGCAGCAATACTCTAACGGAAAGGGGTGATGGTGATGAGAAGGCGTTACGGGAAGTTCTTACCGACAGCAATCACCGAAGATGACAGCGGCAGACAAGCGGCCAGGTTCGGCAGATTCGAGCATTTTTCGGGTCTGGTCGAATCGGAGGCCTGCGGCTTGGGCAAGCGTTTCGGCAAGTGCATCCACTTCGCCTTCCATCAGAATTACAGTTGGCGAAGGAAGCGTGACCAGTTGTGGCTCAGGCGGGTAGTATTTGTCCCGATCGGCAAACCGGACACCCGATTCGTTTTCGGGTTCTATTTGCCGGGCTTGGGCGCAATGACATTCTCTTCGGTGATCCGAAGAGTCAGTGATGGGCCTTTCGCTATGCTGGATTGGTCCGCCCAAAGCTTTTTCTACGCCATCGGTGATGCGCCGATAGAATTGCGCTTGGAAAAGCACATCTTGGCCGGATCCAAAGAAGAGGACGAACTTTTGATCGATCTGTATTAGTTGAGCGCCCGGGGTAAACTCGGGCCTTTTTTCTTGGCCTATATTCTGATACCATATATATAATGAACTGGTTATCAATCGCAATCATCGCCTATCTCATCAATGCCGGCGTCTATGTCGCCGACAAATTCTTGTTGTCCAAAAAAATCCACTCTTCGGTCACCTATGCTTTTTTCGTCGGTATCTGGAGTATCTTTAATTTCGCACTGTTGATTTTCGCACCCTACGTCCCGGATTTCCGCTGGCTCATGATCGACCTGTTTGCCGGCGCCATGTTCCTGTTCACTATGATTTTCTGGTATAAGGCTCTGCATCAATCCGAGACTTCCCGAGTGGTCCCGATCGTCGGCGGGCTCACGCCTATTTTTACCTTGCTCTTGTCGGTTGCCTTTTTAGGCGAGGGCATCAGCAAACAGCATTTCACGGCTTTTTCCGTGCTGATCATCGGCGGCACCCTGATCTCAGTCAAACAGACCAAGATGTATCTGCCAGGCAAAGTGATCGCCAGGATCCAAGAGTTGCTGGGCTACATCCATGCCAGCTATCGCCCCACTCGCCGCCTGCTTATCAATTCGACGATTTCCGCTTTCTTCTTCGCGGCCTACGCCGTGCTGATGAAGTATATCTATATGCATGAGCCGTTCCTGGGCAGCTTCGTCTGGTCACGGCTAGGAACCTTCATCGGCGTCCTGCTGATTTTCGCAATTCCGGATTATCGCAAATCGATCATCAAACATCAGAAAAGCGGCCGCGAACAGACCAATCTAGCGTTTTTCATGGCGGTTCGCGTGCTGGCCGCCCTGGCCTTCATTATGACTAACTGGGCGATCAGCTTGGGTGATGTCGCCATGGTCAACGTCTTGCAAGGCGTTCAATATTTGTTTTTATTGGTTATCGTGCTAGTGTTATCGGTCAAGTTCCCCAAGATATATAACGAGGAGCTCGGTCGTGGCGTGATACTGCAGAAGCTTATCGGCGTGATATTGGTCAGCTTGGGGTTGTATATCCTGATTTCATAAATAAGAACTATGGCTTGGTTAATCGCAGCATATTCAATTGGTTTTGCCTTTTTGGCGATCCGCCGTCTGGAGTGGGCATTGATGCTCACTTTTTTTGCCTTGCCAGCCTACCTAATTCGTTTCAATGTTGGCGTGCCCATGACCTTGCTAGAGGTAATGATTTTAACTGTGGCCGCCGTCTGGGCATGGCAGAATCGCTTGGAGCTTTTTGCAGGAGTTAAGCGCAGTTGGGGGAAAGGGGTAAAAGCCCCAGAGCGCGTGCCTTATCCTTTCGGCAACGAACTTGTCGCGCTCTTAGTGATTTCACTTGTCGCAGTCGGTGTCGCCGGGTTCTCATCCTCGGCTCTCGGCATCTGGAAAGCCTATTTTTTCGAGCCAGCCCTGTTCTATTTAGTGGCGTTGAATGTCATCGGTAAAAAGGAAATCCCGTTGCCCAAAAAGCTCAATATGATAATCTGGCCGTTGGTTGCCTCGGCCCTGGCAGTCGCCTTGTTCGCGGTTTATCAGAAGTTCACTGGCCAATTCATCAGCAATCCCCTGTGGGCGACTGCTGCCACCAGACGCGTGGTTTCGTTTTTCGGCTATCCCAACGCTGTCGGGCTTTATGTCGAGAGCATCATTTTCTTAGCCCTAGGCCTATTCATCTTTTCGCGCCAGTGCGTCGGCGGGCGATGCTCGCGCAATCGCTTGATACTGCTTTTAACGGTATTTACATCCCTGCTGGCTATAATTTTCGCCAAGTCGATCGGTGCCAGCCTGGGGGTGGCCGCCGGCTTCGTCGCCTTCGCCTCGCTCTTCAGCAAGCGGAGCCGCAAGGTCACCTTGGTTTTGTTGGCGGTTGCAGCCGTGGCTGTTATCTTAATCCAGCCGCTGCGTCATCAAGTTTCTAAATACGCCACCCTGAATGATTTTTCCGGCCAGGTGCGCCGATCACAATGGCGCGAGACTTGGACCATGCTCAAGACTGACAACCGCTGGCTTTGGGGAGCCGGGCTCTCGAATTATCAAGCCGCCATCAAGCCGTTTCACAAGGAAGGGGTTTTCATCGAGGATTACGACGATCCGGATTCGCATCGCAAACTGGTATTCAATGCTGAATATCGAGCCGCCCATTGGCAGCCGCTTGAAATCTATATGTATCCGCACAACATCATCCTGAATTTCTGGACCGAGCTCGGCCTGGCCGGGTTGCTCCTGTTCGTCTGGATCATTGCCAAGTTTTTCCTGGTGCTTGCCGCAGAGCTGAACCCCCCCCAGCAAAATAATGAGAGAGCCTTTCTAGTCGGAGCGGCTGCTGCCATGCTCGCGCTCATCGCCCATGGCGCTGTCGACGTACCTTATTTCAAGAATGATCTGGCCGTGATTTTCTGGCTGCTGATCGCGTTGGTGTCATTGGTCCGCCTGAATCAAATATCGAATAAAAGCTAGATGTCCATAGTGCTCCAAAAATATATCGCCGACGCCGGTCACTGCTCGCGCCGCCAAGCGCAGGCTCTGATTGAGGCTGGACAGGTCACGGTCAATGATAAGTTGGCCGAATTAGGCATGCGAGTCGAAGTGGGAGATCAAGTAAAAATCGATGGCAAACCGCTAGGGTTGGCAAAATCGAAAATTTATATTATCTTAAACAAGCCGGTCGGCTACGCCTGCACCCATGCCAAAGTCGAGGGAGAAAAGAATGTCTATGAGCTGGTGCCGCTGAAGGACAAGCTGTTCGTCGTCGGACGGCTGGACAAGAACAGCCGCGGGCTGATTATCCTGACCAACGACGGAGAGCTGACGCAGAGGCTGACCCATCCGAAGTTTGAGCATCGCAAGCAATATATCGTCAAAGTCAATCCGCCGAAAGACAAGATCAAGGCCGATGATTTCAGATTCATTGACCGGGAGGCTGATATTATTTCCGAGAGGCTGATGCGGGGCATCGACATCGGCGAGGGCGACGGCGTCGTGCGTGCCAAGCTGGCCAAGTATCTAGGCAATAACCAGTTCGAAATCATCTTGACCTATGGTAAGAAGCGGCAGATTCGCCGCATGTTCCGCGAATTAGGCTGCAACGTCGTCGATCTCTTGCGCACCGAGATTGCCGGACAAAGGATGGGAGTCTTGGCCGAAGGCGCTTGGCGCGAGATGACCGAAGCGGAAATAACACGATTGAAAAATCTAAAATAAAATATTCGGAGGAGTGGCTCGAGTGGTTGAAGGCGGCACTCTCGAAAAGTGCTATACCTTAACGGGTATCAAGAGTTCGAATCTCTTCTCCTCCGCCAACACAATTTAGTATCGTGCAGATCCGAGCGCCATAAAAGCCTCATGCACGCTAAATTAAACAATAAAAGCAACTATAATAAGTTGCTTTTATTGTTTAATTGTTGCCCCGTTCTGCCTCAAGCATTTCCTTGATATGCTAAGAAGAGTCCAGGGCGTCTTAAGTCCTTTAAAGTGAGCAAAATTAGCAATACTTATTGTTTACTTAAGGCACGATTTAATGTAAACTAATGTTAAGTAGTAAGTTTTATTATGATGCCTATTTTAAGCAAAGATATTATTACCTTGAGCGAAGCATGTGACCTGTTGGGATGCCATCCTAACACTTTGCGCAAGTGGGATAACAGCGGATTCCTGAAGGCGATACGATTTGGAGCTCGCGGAGATCGCAGGTATCGCAGAAGTGAAATAGAAAAGAGACTAAGACAAAATAATTTATGGCAAAGAAAATAGATAAATTTAAAGCGATCGATCTTTTTGCCGGGATTGGAGGCGTGAGAATGGGCTTTGAGTCAGCTGGTTTTGAATGTATATATTCAAATGACTTTGATAAATGGGCAGCAGAAACGTATCGGCATAATTTTGGAGAAATAGATGAAACAAGTCTTTTGGATGTTGTGATGCCTGAGAACATAAAACGAATACCAAAAAACTTTGATATATTATTGGGCGGTTTTCCATGTCAGCCTTTTTCTGTTGCTGGGCATAAGCGAGGTTTTGAGGACGAAGGCAGGGGAAATCTTTTATTTGCAGTTATCGAAATATTAAAAGCCAGGAAGCCAGAAGCCGTATTTTTGGAAAATGTTAAACATCTTCAGTACCATGACGATGAAAAAACATTTAAAAAAGTTCAGGATGTGTTAAGGGACGCAGGTTATTTTATGAAAGCCCAAGTTCTTAATAGCATGGAGTACGGGAATGTTCCTCAAGCAAGGGAGAGGATATATATTGTCGGTTTTCGATCTCCTAGGAAGTTAATGAATTTTCGTTTCCCGGACAAAAAACCGCTCACAAAGTCGCTGTTTTCTATTCTTGAAAAAAATGTTGACGGTAAATTTTATTATGATAAAACTAATGAATTTATTTACCCAAAGCTTAAAGAGGCAGTGAAGCGTAAAGACAGGGTATATCAGTATCGTCGAGTTTATGTAAGGGAAAATAAAAATGGCGTCTGTCCAACGCTAACAGCCAGCATGGGGATGGGCGGGCACAACGTTCCAATTGTTAGAGATTCGCGTGGCATTAGAAAGTTAACCCCCCGGGAGTGCGCGCGCCTTCAGGGGTTGCCCGAATCATTCGTCTTTCCAAGGAGCCAATCAGATATTCATCTGTATAAACAAATCGGCAATTCCGTAACAGTGCCGGTAATTGCCCGTATAGCTGAAAACATAAGGATTGCCCTTGAGTCTTAGTCGCATGGCCGATGTATTTTCAAGAGAAAAGCGCAGCGACATTATGTCGCGAATACGCTCAAAAAACACAGGCATCGAAAAACTCGTTTTTTCTTACTTGAGGAAAAACAAAATTTATTTTCAAAAGCACTATGATAAAGTTAAGGGCCGACCTGACATCGCGGTGCCATCGAAGAAACTTGCTGTTTTTATTGACGGAGATTTTTGGCATGGTTATAGGTTTGAAAAATTGCAAGGCCGGATACCAAAAGAATATTGGCGGGAAAAAATTTTGGCCAATATGGCTAGAGATAAAAAGAACCGCGTAGTTTTGCGTCGTGATGGGTGGCAATTGCTCAGGGTTTGGGAGCATCAATTGAAAAAATCGACGGAAAGGACTTTAGAAAAAATCAAAGATTTTTTAATAAAAACCCCTAGCTAAGGGGTTTTTATGTATTGGCATTGACATTTTTGTAAATATGCGCTATATATACATTATAATCAGTATATTTATATAATTAGTTCATATATGGATAAACGAAGAGAAAATTTTAAAAGACTCGGGGTTATGCGAACAAACGAAGTTTTGCGACGCATAAAAATTCTGGGCAATTGTTCGAATAGAAGTCATTACGATTATACGGAGGAGGATGTGAACAAAATATTTTCTGAAATAGAGCGCAAGGTTAGGGAAACTAAGTCTAAGTTTACATTTCCTAATAAGGAAAAAGAATTCAAATTGTAAATATAACATTTATGCAGAAAGAAACAGCTGCTGGTGATGGAATTTCTCCTGAATGGTTTTTTCCGAGCACTGGTGGCGGAGAAGAACAGGGGTTTTCTGATTCACAACTCGAGTATTTTCAGGGCGACCATGAAAAATACATCGCACGCGAGGCAATACAAAATTCGGTAGATGCCCGACTCGATAACAAAAAGCCGGTTGTTGTAGTTTTTGAACGTTTTACAATTCCAACAAATCAGCTCTCAGGCCGAGATGAACTGCTTGATCGCATTCTGCGTTGCCGAGAGCGATCAAAGGGGCAGGATCGAGCAGAGGCGTTTTTTACAAAAGCGATTGAAACACTCAAGGCTAAAAAGTTAAGCGTTTTAAAAATCAGCGATTTTAATACAAAGGGACTTTCCGGTGCAGACGATGACACTAACGGCAACTGGTACCGCCTTGTTAAGGCGACAGGCGTAAGCTCCGCAAAAGGAGCTACTGGTGGATCATTCGGAATAGGCAAGGGTGCGCCGATTGCAGCATCTTCATTGCGTACAGCATTTTATGTGAGTGTGAATGACCAAGGTCAGCTTGTGTGTCAGGGTAAGGCTCGTCTTGTGAGTCATTGCGATGACGAAGGGGATATACGTCAGGGAGTTGGGTTCTTTGGTTTGGAAAGGCATGCAATTCGAGATGAAGCACTTATTCCAGAGTTTCTTACGCGCACAGAACGTGGCACCGATATTTTTGTAATGGGCTATGAATCAGATGAAGAGTGGGAGGGAAAATTAATTCGTTCAGTTCTTCATAACTTCTGGCTTTCGATTTTTCATGGAAATCTTGAGGTTGTCGTTCGCGATGGCGCTGAAGTCGTGATTAATGAAGCAAACATAGGGTATTGCCTTGATAAGTACGATGCACTTGACGCCCGGTATTATTATGAAGCGGTTACAAATCCCACGCAAACGTTCTCCAAAGAATTGAAGCATTTGGGTGAAGTATCTTTGTATGTTAGAAAAGAGGACGGTTTTCCTGGGCAAGTAATGATGGTTCGCAAGCCAAAAATGCTAGTATTCGAGCGCGGTTACCGAGTACTGCGCGAACCCTACTCCGGGGTTTTTATATGTGAAAATGACAAAGGCAATGCGATGTTGCGTGATCTTGAGCCACCCGCCCATGATAAATGGGATCGAAATCGCGCAAAGAATGGAACCGCAGCCATGTCTGAACTTGAAGCATTTGTAAAAGACTCTCTGCGTTTAATGTCGGAATCGATTACAAGCGAACCAGAGGACATCCCCGGCCTAGACCGTTATTTGCCTGACACGGAAGAGCGCGATTACATGCCGTCAGATAGCAGTAATGCAATTGAAGAGACTGGTCAAGCGTCAGATATAGAATCTGGGCGAGAGGTCGGTGCGGATAAAAAATCAGCTGAGATTATACCGGACGTGATTGTGCGCAAAAGCCAGGTTACGAATAAACAGATTGATAAAATACTGCAGGAAAAGCCGCAGGAATCGGGTGGAGGAAAACCCGGTAAAGGAACGGGAACAAAGACGGGTGACAGTGAGGGCATGCGTATTAATACCTCCCTGATAAGATTTCGCGGCTTTGCTCAAAAAACAAAAAATGGCATTGAATACCGCCTGGCCATTTCTGCGAAGGAAAATTGCGAGGGGGCAATACGCCTAGTGGCCGTTGGTGATGATGGTGGCTATCCAGTTGACATTGCGTCAGCCGTAGATTTTGCAACCGGCAAGGAATATAAAATTGGAGAAGCTTTTATTAAGGACTTAGTTATTAAGGTGGGCGAAACGGCAAGAATTGCGGTCCGGCTTCCTTCTAATCGAAGATATACCCTAGGCATAGAATCATATGAAAATTAATTCAAAATCCTACCCGCATCCTGTTCTTGGCAATGGTGACGACCTTGGTGGCGAATTTAAAGTTGAATTCACCTACCAGCTCGGGCGAGATACGATTGAATTGCGGCCGTTGTTTGCTCTAAATAATGTTGCAATTGAAGACATGTTAAAGAAGGGCAAGGCATCGTATGTTACCGAAGTAAGCTGTCGACGAACGTTTTATCGTACAAGCTTTGCTTCCCGCGAGCGCGAACAAAACTTTTCCATTCCAGCAGAAAGGTTGCGCGAGCAAGTCACTGTCGGATTTTATGTTTGCGCAGACCAGGATATTCGCGGGTATAAACCGTCACAGCCTCACAAGGACTATGATAATGCATTATTCGATGTTGATTCCGGTGATGTATTGGCAGTAGGTGGTCAAGCGTCATTCATTGCAGAGAAGTCATTTGATCCTTTGCGCCCTCCGGTGTCATCATTTATGTCAATTATGGAGGGCAGCATTCAGGAAGGGCCAATGCAAATTGATTATGACAACGAAAAGATAACCATAGTCCTGTCGAAAGAAGACTGGCGCAATTATCTCGAAGTGCGAAAGCAAAAGCAACTCCTTGGCATACTGCACAGCGCAATAGTGCTACCCGCACTGGCTGACTCGATTTATCAAGTGCGAAATTCATCAGCAGAATATAGCGGTCTTAATTGGTTTGGAAGACTTCAGGCAATCCTTGAGTCGAAGAAGCTTGAAGAAAAGGATCCGTTAGAAGCAGCGCAAAAAATTCTTGACCACCCCATAGCACGAGGGCTCAAGGGAATGGAAACTATTATTAACGAAGAAGATGAAAAAGACTTCTATGAGTAAAACAATAACGCAAAAGATTTTTAAATCAGCGGTAGTGGAGAGATTGCGCAATAATCTATATTCCGGTATATCGCTTGCTAGTTATTTCGAAGAAGATTTTTCGGTTGACGAAAGTCAGGTGTTATCATCAACGATTACGCTTGAAGGAAGAAAGCCAGAGCTTAAGGTTCCTGAGAAGGATCCAGTTTCAGCAGATCTTCAAAATGCAATCGCTTTGCATCGTTATTATAAAGATATCGACGAGACTCAAGCGTCTGATCCGCGCCTGTGGATGTATTTGAGCCACGTTGAATTTAGGAAGTATACGATTGCCCGCTGGGGACTTGACGGAGCCTATGCAGATATTGAGCAGGACGATGAAAAGAAGGCAAAAGCGATTCGGTATTTGTTTGAACATTGGTTTGCGGTTGGTGATAGTGATCGCGATTTGAGGCGACATGCGCTCGCTCGTTTATGGTGGGCGGCTCACCTTACCTATGCACCTTGGGAAGTTGATCCAGAATTTTTCGGAGATCTAAAGAATGAGGATCCATATTTTTACACTAGTGTGCTGCTTTCAACGCAGGATATTTATCAGCAAGTACTAGAACGTTCCATGGGCAGGTCGAACAGAATCTTAATATCGGTACTCGATTTTTTGAGTTCTAATGCCGAATTTGCCAAATCAAGATCTAAAGTGAGAGGTTTAATGAAGGAGTTAAACCTTGTTTATGGCACAAAGAAAATTATCGCCCTGGACAGAACGTCATTAAAGCTGCTTATTAAACGAATATCGGATGAAATTGCAGATGTCGCAGAGGAGGATAGTGAATAATTTTCTGTCGTATATTTTTATTTAAATTTTGGCGGGTCTACTAACCAATTGATGTCGTTTTTGTCCTTAACTATTAGGTCAACACTTCTTAAGTCATCAATAAGTATCCGCCTGACTTGCCGGTGTCTTGAGTGGGATTACCTCCGGCCCCCATATGGGGGCCGGAGGTAATTTTGATTTGTGGGAAAGAAAAGAACTGAAATTTTTTAAAAACTATAATAAACCCCTTAATTAATGCTTAACAATAAATATTTAATATAATTAAGAATAGCAGTGGGTTGCCCACTGAAATCGGGTTAATATATTAGCTTAAATCTATGGGAACAATCATTTTAGTAGGCGTTGCGGGCGCCGTAATCAGCGCCATCACGGGAACTCTTTGGTACATGGACTCAACGCCGATGGGTAAGTGGCATATGCAGTATTTGGGTTTCGATAAGTTATCAAGCGAAGAAAAGCAGAAGTTGATTGCCGAGGCTAAGCCGAAAATGTGGAAAAGCTATTCGGCGCAGACGATCTTATCGCTTCTCACCTCTTTGTTCATCGCTTTTGTGACGAGTTATACGATTCAGAATGGCGGGCCAGCCAATGCCGTTTTCTTCTATGTGATAACGATTTGGATAGCATTCACGGTGCCGATGATTGGACAGAATATCCTTTGGGGAAAATCAGAAGGCAGCCTTGCTTGGAAAAGATTTTTTTCAGACAGTTCATACAACCTGGTCACATTTCTGATTATCGCGTTTGTCGCCACCCTTATAATCAAATAGTTGTCACGTCAGCATCCCTGCCTCCTGAGGGCACTCAAGAGGCTGTAACAAAAAAGAACGATTTTGATCGTTCTTTTTATATGATGACGTTTTCGTTACTTTTTATGTTCCAAAATGTCTCCAGGCTGGCAATCCAAAGCTTCGCAAATGGCCTCCAGGGTTGATAGTCGGATTGCTTTTGCCTTGCCATTTTTCAATATGGAGATATTGGCCATGGTGATGCCGACTTTCTCTGCAAGCTCGGTGACGCTCATCTTTCTTTTTGCTAGCATCACATCGATGTTAATTATTATAGCCATGCAGTTAAACGGTTAAATCATTCTCCGACTTGATGTCGACGGCGCTTTGCAAAGTTTTTTCAAACACAGCCGCCGCAGTGGCGATTACTGCAGAGATGAAAGTAGTCACAATACATAGGGCAAGAAAACCCGCCGGATCGTCATCTTTAGCGTGGAATATCTTGATATATAGCGCTGCTAGCACAATCAAAACGCTTAGTACGATCGCGCAATATTTTATATTCCTTAAAGCCTTTACGGAGTTTAGCGAGAATACTTTATTTTGTCCGATATATCCGAGTAGTTTGAACGCCTGATACAGGGCGATAAAAAATGCGCTAGACGACAGGTATCCATATATAATGAACGGATCAGTGTAAATACTGAACAGGTCTAAGTTTGCAGCCCTCCCCTCACTCAAGGGAAGCCGGATTATAATGGCTAGCGCCACGATGCCGATGAGCACGATGACTGCCTGAAGAAAAATAGTTGAGCCTTTTTTCATGGGGGGTATTTATATTTTTATATGGTCATCATAATTGACGGTTTATTGTTTGTCAATATATTTTTATTGTTTAGCGTCTTTAAATTTAATCATTTTTTTTCGATAGGATTGTTTAGTTTCTGGAATTTTTGTGTTATGGTTTGAGTAATATTTATTTCAATAACATGAATTTTAAAGCAATCGGTTTTGATTACGGGGGAGTTATTGCTGGCATTCCGAGCTCAGAGTTTAATCGCCGCATTCTCGAGCTTTTGGATGTGCCCCACGAAGTTTATAGGTCGGTTTATTTTGCAAATAACCATCTGTTAAATCACGATAAACTTTCGAAGAATGATTTTTGGGCTAAGATTTTGAATGAGTTGGGCAGATCGGAAAAAATAGATAATTTGTTGAACTTTCTTGAATCGCTGAACACGCACCAGATTAATAGCGATGTTCTGGATTTGGCAAAGCAACTTAAGGCTAAGGGGTATAAGATCGGCATTTTGAGCAATAATACGGCCGAGGGAGTTGAAAAGATGAGGGAGGCAGGCCTGATGGAGATATTTGATGCGGTGGCCGTCTCAACGGAAATCGGTTTCATAAAGCCGGACCCCAGGGCCTTCGATGTTCTTATTGGTCAGCTGGGGATTTTAGCGGGAGAGCTTGTTTTTATCGATGATACCGCCAAAAGTCTAGAATCATCTGATGCCGTCGGTTTTTATCCAATTAAGTATAATAATTTTCCCGAGCTAGTCGCCAGTCTTGCCGAAGTTGGGATTATTTAATTCAAGGAGTGCTTTTTATATGACACAAACATTTATGGAATTAAAAAACAATGAACAGTGTTCCCATTGTGGAAGATTTGCAAATAGGGGCGTCTCAATTGATGCGATTATCGTTAAAGATGATTCGATTTTGTTAATCAAGCGCGGAGCGAACCCATTCAAAGATTATTGGGCTCTCCCAGGCGGCTATGTTGAATGGGATGAATCTGCTGAAGATGCGGTGAAAAGGGAGGTTAAAGAAGAACTAGGTTTGAGCGTTAGCAAGGTCAGTTTAGTCGGAGCGTATAGTAATCCAAGCCGGCATCCCAAGCAGGTAATTAATTTGGCTTATTCAGTTGAAGCTTCGGGCCAACCTAGGCCCGGAGACGATGCCGCCGGCTTAGCTTGGTATAAACTAAATGAGTTGCCCGCCGATTTGGCTTTTGACCACAAATTGATTATTGAGGAATTTTTGAATAAAAATGGAAAAGCTAAGTCATAATATTTTTAAAAACTTACACAATCCAAAGATATAAAAATCCCACCATGGTCTTGGTGGGATTTTTTTTGATGCAAGATATGCTTATCTCATGAGATCGGCAAGTTTTCTGACCGTGTTCAGGTTCCTGGCGGTCATGTTTTTGTACAGTATAGTGCCGATGAATTTTTTCATGCTGCTCTTCGAATAATTTTCTCTCCTCATATTCCAAACGATTGCTCCGGATATGTATATCAGATTGTCTACGCCCGTGGTACGGACAATCAGGTCAAGGGATTTTCTGTTATTGAATTCTTCACTCAAGAATAAAATGTCAGTCCTCTGCTCGGTATCGTTTTCCCAATCGGATGGTATTTTACGACGAAGGTTCAGGATGTTCTTTTTGTCCCTCATAATGCACTTGATGTCGAAGCCGAACGCTTTTTTGAGGAGAGTCTCTAATTCTTTTGCCAGGCGTTCGGCACCCTGGCGGTCCGTCTCGAATATGACGTTTCCGCTGTTGATGTAGGTGGATACATTAAGGTAGCCCGAATCCTCAAAAATTTTTCTGAGTTCAGGCATCGGGACTTTTTTGTTTCCTCCGACGTTTATTCCGCGGAGAAGGGCCACGTATTTTTGCATGTTATTTTGAATAATTAAAGCCTAGCATTGATTAACGACCTGCTTTTTTTGGTGATAATTTCATCATACAGACGAATATCATAGCATTCAAGGGAGGCGCCATGTCCATTTAATTTTCTAGCTCCTTAATGCTTATTTAATCAACCGGAGGTACATTCAAAAAATAATACTTAGAATAAACATATGATTAAGATGAATCCTTATTTGAATTTCGCCGGCAATGCCGAAGAAGCCTTTAATTTTTACAAAGCCGTCTTTGGCGGAGAGTTCTCGATGATCCAGAGATTCAAAGAAACCCCAGACGCATCGAAATTTCCGAGCGAAGTACAGGACAAGCTGATGCATGTGGCCTTAAGAATCGGAGACAGCACCCTTATGGCAACAGACTCCTTGGAGTCGATGGGGCAGAAGCTGGCAGTCGGAAATAATTTTTCGCTTTCGCTCAGTGTCGGCAGCGACGCTGAGGCTGATCAGCTGCTCGCCAAACTGTCCCAGGGCGGGAAAATAGATATGCCTCTCGAAAAAGTATTCTGGGGCTCCTACTTCGGAATGCTGACTGACAAATTCGGCATCCAGTGGATGATCAGCCACGACCCCAATTATCCACGATAAATATTGAGTATATGAGCAGATTATTCATTGAAAAATCGGTTGAAATAGATGCTTCTGCTGGCAAGGTTTGGAAAGTGCTTACTATGCCGGAATATACGGACAAGTGGACGCCAGGATTTTCGAGCGACATCCGAGTCGAATCGGATTGGCAGCTGGGCAGCCCTGTCCTTTGGAAAAGCGCGACAGGGAAAGTGGAAGTCGAAGGCAATGTAACGAAAGTCATCCCGGAAAAGATACTACAATTCACGGTCTTCGATGTTGATATGGGCAGAATGCCGGTAACTGATGATGATGGGATATTGTTTGAGCTCTCTGAGCAAGAGAGCAAGACGACGCTTAAGCTCAGGCATGGCGACTTCGCCGTACTGGCCGAGGCGGAAAAGTATTACAGCATGACGCTCGAGTCTTGGGAGATAATCCTGCCGAAAATCAAGGAACTGGCCGAGGCGATGCCATAATTTCCAGCAAGAAAAACCCGCACAGATGACTGTACGGGTTTTTGAAAGTGCATTTCAAAAGAACAAGCGTTCTCCGGTGTCAGCTCTTAGCTGCCGTGCTTGCAAGGAGTTTTGAAGGTTTCCTGCCAGGCGAGGGAGAATCGAGTTGGCAGACAAGACGTTGGCCTCGGCTGGTGCCATTACGGTTTCAGTGTTATGTGCCGATGAGCGTTTGATAGCGCCTACGGCCAGGAGAACCTGGGTGGTGTGCTGGTCTTGAAAATCCAGCGAAGGCGCCATCATGTATCCAGCAAGGATTGGAGACAGCAGGCAAAATGATTGGTTGCCGGGATTGAAGACGATGGTGCCCCAGCTTTCTTGCCGGGACATTATCCTGGCATTCCATTCGTATGGCGCCACTTCGGAAATCGTTTCGACTATCATCCTTTCGATGAATGGTTGCGCCTCATCGTCGGAAAGAGGCCGGCCCATATACATGGTTTTGCCTTCCGGCAAGCCTTGGTTTTCCCAGAGGCAGCTCGTGCGGCAGCCGCCACCGCAGACCGGGAGAGCGGCGCAGTCAAGGCATTCTTGGGGCAAAAGCTTGTGTTCAGCCCAGCCATTGGCCTTGCTCCAGCTGTCATCGTAATTCTTCATCACATCGCCGCCATAGTCGTCGAGATAAGGCGCTTGGATGCAGGCGCGGAAGCGCCCGTCTGGCGAAACCACTCCGAATGATTTGCCGGCCATGCAGACCCGGGGCGACAGGGCGATCAGGTGCGATTGCCAGTCATTGGGGAAAAATTTGATTAGGACGCAGGGCGGTATAGGCAAGGTAGAGTCGATTTTCATGCCGATCGAAGCGATTTTCTTCACAACCTGGAAATACCGGCGGTAGTGTTCGGCCTGCAGGATGAATTGTTCATGCTCCGGGGCAGCCCAGGATGGCAGAAAAGGCGTAACGGTCATGGCGCTGAAGCCGCGATCGAGCAGCAGACGGGCGACGGCATCGAGACCGTGCAGATTTTGTGCCGTGGCCACGAAGTTGGGCATGACGCGGACGCCAGAGTCGGCGAGGTTGGCCATACCGGCGAGGGTTTCCGTAAAGGCACCCGCTTCGCCGACCATCGAGTCGTGCAGCTTGCCGACGCCATGCAGTGATATCAGGGCTGAGTTCAAGCCATGATCGGACAGGCGTTCGGCCCGCTCACGTGTGATTAATCGTCCATTGGTGTTGATGCTGGTGTAGCAGCCGGCCTGACGATAGATCTTCAAGACATTAATGAGATTGTCACCTGCCAGCAGCGGCTCGCCGCCAGTCGGGCAGGCAGCCATCACGCCCTTGGCAATCGAGATTCGGGCCACTTCAAGATTGCGTTCACTGTCTTCATTTCTGGGTGCGGCGATCGATTGCCAGCATCGTTCCGGGTTGTAGCAGAAGCGGCAATTGTTGTTGCACTTACTGGTCAGCTCATGCTGTTGGATGATCGGGGCTTTCGTGTTCATGACAGTCTCCTTTTTAATGAGGGCATGCATCTGCGGGCAGGAAGAGCGCGGGGTCGTTGACTTTGGCAGGGTCCAGCGAGACAGACGGCTCGAGAGTGTGTAGGTTGCGGTAATGGCGGCGCTGGCGGTCTACGAGAGACAGCAGGGCGCCGGTGTCTTGGCTTGGCTCGCGGATGTTGCCGAGCGCTAGACTGCCGGAAAAGATGCAAGGCGAGACCGCGCCATCGCGGTTGACGTAATAAGTCCTGGCGGGATGGTCAATGCAGCCGTTATCGAGCGAGCAGGAGCGGGAGATGGGAAAAGCGCTGTATTTCGGCTTGAGTTCCTCGGCAACGAATCGGTTTATCGATGACATTTGGGCAGGTGACAGGGCGAACTGGCGATTCCATATGGACGACCCGTTTCCGATCCGGAGCCAGCCGTTGAGTATCAGTCTTTTGGCGCCCAATTCTTGGTAAAAGCTGGCGATTCGGGGCAACTCTGTCATATTTCGCGCATTGACCGTGAATTTACACATTGTCGGGATGTTAGGGGTTAGCAGCCGCCAGGAGCGCAAGGCTTTGTCAAAGCTGCCTTCGCCCCTTACAGCGTCATGATGTTCGGCGTTCATGCCATCCATGCCGAGCTTGATGCAATCGATTTTCCCTCGCAGCCGCTCGACCAGGTTTTCGGAAAACGCTTGACCGTTGCTGACTAGCAGAGTGTACTTTCCGAGCCGGTTTTTGGCATAGTCACAGATTTCCGCGATCTCGGGATGGCACAGCGGTTCGCCGCCCATGAAAGAGAACGACCTGACGAAAGGCGAGAGTCGGTCCAGCGTAAGGATGATCTCATCGATAGGCAGGTGGTTCCTCCGGCTCCGGCCGCCTCCTTCATAGCAGTGGCGGCATTTGAGCTGGCAGACGCCGGTAATCCAGATGCTGGCTAGCGGCAAGGGCAAACACCCGCCATCTTCCCAATTCTTTTGCGATGAAGCTATCTCGGTTTTCATGTCTTTCTCCTTTTATTTATGTAATTGTAATGAGCGTTTGCCTTCATCTTAGAATATTTGGTATAATGTACAATGTGTCGTACAGTTACGACAACAAGCAATAAAGCCATTATATGTTAAAAGAGCATCTGAAATCTTTAGGTTTAGGGGACTATGAAGCGGCCATCTATGAGGTGCTGCTAACCGACTCTCCGGTCAGCGCTACGCATATCGCTAAAAAATGCCGCCTTTCGCGCAGCAGCGTCTATACATCATTGAATTCGCTGATCGGCAAGGGACTGGTGGGTACCTCTTACAAGAACGAGGTCAAGCAGTTCGTGGCTGAAGATCTTGAAGCATTAAAACAATTGATAAGGGGCGAAGAGCGCCAGCTTGCATTGAAAAAAACCGTACTGGAGGATGTTGAGTTGGCAGTCAAGGCCTTGAGCCACAGCGCCATAAGCGTTCCCGAGGTCGTCGTTTTTGAGGGACAGGATGGGTTGAAGAAGATATATATGTCCATGCTGCGCCAGGCTCAGCCGGAGGAAACCATGAAGATCATCAGGGACGAATTCGTCTGGCAAGAAGAGTGGGGCTTCGTCTTCGGCCGGGAGTGGCATGATCGGATCAAGAGAATGCGGCAAGAAAAGAACATCCGGACCAAACTGCTTATCAATGATTCGGTATTGGAAAAAAAGAAGCTGGCTTATTACAAATCGAGGCAAGGCCTGGAGATGAGACGGCTGCCCGCAAGCAGTTCCGTAAATAAGTTCGCTTTGTATATTCTGGGGGATATAGTCAGTATCCTTTCAATGGAAAATAACAATTTGGTCGGCATAAAGATAAGTAACCGGCATCTAGCGGATAATTATCGCCAGTTGTTCGACAATCTTTGGCGCAATGGCAAATGACCGACAAGAAAACCCTGACATGATGCGCGCTTTGCCAATTTTTAACTTAAGCCCTAGTATGTGGATATGGAGCTATTAACCGATGAACAACTGATAACAGCTTATAGAAATGGAGACGACCCCGCCCTGGAAGTCTTGGTGGCGCGGTATCTGCCGCTGGTTTATGGTTTCATTCTCCGTGCGATCGGCAATGCTTCTCAAGCAGAGGACCTGACCCAGGAAATTTTTTTGAAAGTCTGGCGAGGCATCAATAAATATGATTCGGATAAAAGTTTCAAGACTTGGATTTTCACAATCGCTAGACGGACCCTAATCGATTATTTCCGCAAAAAGAAAATCGCAACAGTCTCCGTGGTGGCTGGTGAAGACGGAAATGAAGATATTTTCGAATCAGTCGCCTCCGGCGAACTTTCGGCTTTGGAGAAATTGGAGAAACTTGAATTGGAAAAAGAGCTGGAGGAACAGCTGCTTAAGCTGCCGCCCGAAGACAGGGTGCTCCTGCTCCTGTATTACGGAGAGAAGATAACTTTTGCTGAGATTGCGGCGATGAATAAGGAACCATTGGATACGGTCAAAAGCCGGCATCGCCGGGCCCTGATAAAATTAAGGAAGCTCATGCTGAATGGTCAATGACGAATTGCACCATTTTTTATTTACTTACGTATATATCAATATGAACAATGATATGACACAATCGATTATTGAACACAAAATAGAAGAGGCCTTGGACTCCATGCCGATTCTGCAGCCGAACGAGAGGCTGTTCGGCGATGTAATGTTGGCTATTTATCGCAAGCAAGTGCTTTATTTCCGACTCAGGCTAGCCGCCGCTATCTCCATGGTGGCTGTTTTCGGGATCTCGGCTATTTTTTGGGGCAAAGCGGCTGTGCTGGAATTTGCCAGTTCCGAGGCCTGGGTGCTAGTAAAGATGCTATTTTCCGACTACAAGGCGGTCATTTCCAATTGGCAGATCTATTCGACCTATCTTGTAGAATCGTTACCAGTCGCTTCGGCCATCTGGCTGATGCTCGGTCTGTTCGTGTCATTATTAGCTTTGAAAATATTAATACAAGAGTTGGCTCATCGTCCGCATAGGCTGGCTCATTAAGATAAATATATGGAAATGGAAAAAGTCGTCAAATCTGATTATTTCAAATGGACCTTGGTGGCGATCGCTGCCTTGATTATCGTGCTGGGCGCTTTCCGCCTAGGGATGATCGTCGGTTTCAAAAAAGCTAATTTCGCCTACGGCTGGGAAAAGAATTATCCGAGCAATTTCGGCGGCCCGCGCCCTGGCATGATGATGGGCGATTTCGATCGTCGCGATCGCGACCGGGGTTTTGGCGGTTTTCAGCCGTTCAACGACGGGCGCTTCATGATGAACCCGCATGGTGCGGGCGGCAAGATCATCAAGATCGCTTCCAGCACCTTTGCCATCAAGGGAGCTGACAATATCGAGAAGACGGTCATTGTCGGCAAGGACACCTCGATCGTCGAGCGCCGCCAGAATCTCTCCATCACCGATCTTAAGACTGGCGACGAGGTTATGGTCATGGGCGATCCGAATGAGCAAGGCCAGATCAATGCCAAATTCATCCGCATCTTTAACAAGCAGTAAACGCCATCAAGATGACAGAAAAAATTATCACTTATCTTAAATCACATAAGAAGAAGCTTGTTCTCTCGATTTTGCTGTTGGGCGGCGGTTATTATTGGTATCAGTCCAGCCAGACTAAGAGCGTCCCTACTCAATACGTTTTAGGCAAAGCATTTCGCGGCGACTTGGTGGTTTCGATCACTGGTACCGGTCAGGTAGAGGCTTTGAGTCAGATCGATATCAAACCCAAGAGTACGGCCAATGTAGTGGCCGTCTTGGCTAAGGAAAAGCAGGCGGTAAAGGCTGGCGATGCCATAATGCAACTCGATAATAAAGAACTTAAAAATCAAGCCAGCCAGGCCAAGAATAGCGTCGATTCGGCTCGTGCGAGTTTGAATCTGAAAATTGCCGGACCGACCAGGGAAGATTTGGCTGTGTCGCAGAAGTCGGTCGATTCGGCCAAGCTCTCTTATGATTCGGCCAAGACTTCGTTCGAATACACCAAGCAGACGGCCGAGCAAGCGCTGAAAAAGGCCCAGCAGCAGTACGATAGCGCCAAGGTGCAGTATCAGAATTCACTGTCCGGCCAGCCGGTGACCGACAACAGCAATAGCCAGGCGCTGGAAAACGCTTATGATAATGCCAAGAATTCCGTCAGTTCGGCCATGCTAAGTTTGCGCTCTGCTCTGGTGTCGGCCGACAGCGTCTTGGGGATAGATCGCACCGCTACTTTTCCTGACAAGACCCTGCTTGGCGTCATGAATTCGCAGACCATGTCTGATTCGCAAACGTCTTATCTCGTGGCGAAGGAGTCTTTGGCTGCCTTGGATGCCCGGTACCAATCGGTTTCGATCAGCTGGAACAGGGCCCAAGAGGAAGAATTACTCGACATGACCATGGATACTTTACAGAAGATGAAGATCTTGGAACATAATGTCTATCAACTATTATTGAATACGATTACGGCTTCCAGCCTATCGCAAGCTACGCTGGATTCATACCGGCAAGCGGCATCTTCGCAAGAATCGAGCATGCTGTCCGCTTTGAACTCGACCCAATCATCCAAACAGTCGATTACCAATGCCAAGCTGAATTTCTCTTCATCCGACCTGTCTTCAAAAAATAGCGCCGCTAGTGCCAAGTCGGCCTGGGAATCGGCACAGTCGGCCTATGACCAGGCTCAGCTGGATAACAAAAAAACCCTAGATTCGGCCCAGACAGACTTGGCCTCAAAAAAGCTTTCTTACGAGAATTCCCAGGCGCAATATGCTTTGAAAGTCGCCAAGCCTCGGCCGGAAGACCTGGCTTCGCTTAGGGCGCAGTTGTCGCAGGCCGAAAATTCTTACTCTCTAGCACTGGAAAATCTGGCAGAGGCCAAGATCGTATCGCCGATCGACGGCGTAATCGCCAAGATAGCGCTCAAGGTCGGCGATGAGGCGGTTCCAGCCACCGCCGTCGCTACGGTCATTACCCAGTCACAGGTGGCGAGCATTACTTTGAATGAAGTCGATGCCGCCAGAGTCAAGACCGGGCAGAAAGCCATGCTGACTTTCAGCGCTATTGATGGTTTGTCCATCAGCGGTGTGGTCGGAAGTGTCGATACGATCGGTACGGTTTCCCAGGGGGTTGTCAGCTATGGCGTCAAAATAGTGTTCGATACCCAGGATGAGCGGGTCAAGCCAGGCATGAGCGTGAGCGCATCGGTAATCACCGACCGAAAATCTGGCGCCGTAATGGTCGCTAATTCCGCTATAAAATCTGACGGCAACAGTTCATATATCGAGATACTGTCTGGGGCAGACGCCACAGCAGCCGACACAGGTACTCCCATAACTTCGCCCAACTTACCAGAAAGGAAAACTGTCCAGATCGGATTAGCGAATGATACCGAAACCGAAATAACCCAAGGCCTTAACGACGGCGATGTAGTCATACTGAGTACCGTCAGTTCGGCAGCTAAGACGACGACCAGCCCCACTAATACGCGAGGAGGGTTCGGCGTATTCGGAGGAGGCTCGCGTAACTGAAAAGCATGATCGAATGCAAGAATATCAATAAGATATACAAGAATGGCGGAGGCGAAACCCATGTCCTGAAGAACGTCTCATTCAAGATAGAAAAGGGAGAATTCGTGGCCATAACCGGACCTTCCGGTTCGGGCAAATCGACCTTGATGCACATCATCGGGGCGCTTGATAGCCCGACCAGCGGCGAGTATTTTCTCGATGACCAGGACGTGTCCAAATTGACCGACGACCAGTTAGCTGACATCAGGGGGCACAAGATAGGCTTCGTTTTTCAGTCGTTCAACCTTTTGTCGCGCGCTACGGTACTTAGGAATGTGATGCTGCCTCTGGTCTATGCCGAAATCCCTCTTGCTGAACGCGAGTCGCGAGCTAAGGCCGCCTTGGCGGCTGCCGGACTCGATGAAGACCGCTGGCGTCATTTGTCCAATCAGCTTTCCGGCGGTCAGATGCAGCGCGTAGCGATCGCTCGGGCATTAGTTAATAGTCCTTCCATAATCTTGGCCGACGAGCCGACCGGCAATCTTGATACTAAGACCGGGCAGGTAGTGCTTGATACTTTTGAAAAATTGAACAAGGAAGAAGGACACACGATCATCCTGATTACCCATGAATACGACGTAGCCCAGCACGCTCATCGTATCATCGTACTGCGTGACGGCGAGATAGTTGAAGATAAACGAAATAAATAATATGCTGACATCAGATTTGTTCCAAGAGACATATACTGCAGTTACGGCGAATAAGGCTCGTTCCGGCTTGACCATGCTCGGCATCGTCATCGGAATCGGTTCGGTCATTGCCATGGTTTCGATCGGCCAGGGAGCGCAAAGCTCGATCGAGTCGAGCATCCAGTCGATCGGGTCTAATTTATTGTTGATTTCTCCAGGGGCGCCGCGGGGCGCTGGCGGAGGAGTAAATGCTGGCCGCGGCAGTGTCCAGACATTGACTCTGGATGATGCTGAGGCAATAAAAAGCGGCGTCGCTGCAATCAAGGCTGTGGCGCCTGATGTCTCCCGCCGCTACCAAGTAACGGCCAAAGGCAAGAATACGAACACGCAGATAGTCGGCACCACCCCGGCCTACCCTTCGGTCAGGAATGTCGAAGTCGCCGACGGCTCATTTTTCAATGAGGCCCAGGTAAAGAGCTTGGCTAAAGTGGCAGTCTTGGCCCCGACCACCAGAGATGACCTGTTCGGCGAAGGCGCCAGCGTCATCGGCCAGAAAGTCAGGATCAACCAGGTCGATTTCAAGATCATCGGCGTCACCAAGTCTAAAGGCGGTACCGGTTTCGGTAATCAGGATGATATGATTTTTGTGCCGATATCGGTGGCTCAGAACTACCTTTCGGGCAATAGTTTTGTCTCGACGATCAGCGTCCAATCTCCCGACGCCGATTCTTTGGCGACTATCCAGCAGCAGATCAGCGGTTTACTGCTGTCGCGACACAAGATTTCCAACCCGCAACAAGCCGATTTCCAGATACTCAATCAAGCTGACATCGTCGCTACGGCGTCTTCGGTCACCGGAACCTTTACAATATTGCTAGCAGCAATCGCCGGTATTTCTTTGATCGTCGGCGGTATCGGCATCATGAACATGATGTTGACGACCGTGACGGAACGTACTCGCGAGATCGGTTTGCGCAAGGCCATCGGCGCCAAGCGTGATGATATCAGTAATCAATTCTTGGCTGAATCGGTGATGCTGACGTTCATCGGCGGCCTGATCGGTGTCGGTATCGGCTGGCTGGCTTCCAGAGCGGTGACTAGCTTTGCCGGCATTAATACGACCATATCGATGTCGTCGGTATTGCTGGCCTTCGGCGTTTCTGCGGCGATCGGTATCATCTTCGGCTACTATCCGGCCCGCCGCGCCGCCAAGCTCAACCCGATCGAGGCTTTGAGGTATGAATAACAATTAATATATAAAGCAAAAGCATGAACAAAAACAATCTTTTTATCGCAGGCATTGCCGTGGTTATCCTGGTTGCCGCGTCATTCTTTGTCGGCATGAAATATGGCCAGGGAAAACCGGGGGCTAATGCTCGTCCGACGTCCATGAATTTTCAGGGGCGCCAGCCAGGCAACCCAAGCAATGCGGGTGCGCGCGCCCGAGCCATGAATGGCGGCGGGTTCATTAACGGAGAGGTCATCAAAAAGGATGATACCAGCGTGACTGTCAAACTGCCGGATGGCGGTTCTAAGATAATTTTCATCAACGCCAGCTCAAGCATCATGAAATCAACTGCCGGATCGGCGGCTGATTTGGAGCCTGGCAAGACTGTTTCAGTTAATGGAACCCCAAACTCTGACGGCAGTGTGACAGCGCAGATGATCCAATTGCGTGATCGGCCGCTCGGTGCTCCTGGTGATCGGAATCAGCCGGGAAGCGCCAGTTCGACCGGTCAAGCTAAATAGACAACAAAAAAACGGGCTAGCCCGTTTTTTTGTTGTCTATTTAGCTTATGGCGCTCCCCTCAATTTACTATTAGTGAAAAAATAATGAAAAAAAGCCGAGATTGCTCTCGGCTTTGCTTATTTGCGGGTGAAGCTCTTGATGTATTTGACTTCGTCAAATAGGAGTTCACGGCGGATGAGGATGGTTGGTTCGCGGAATTGACCGTAGTACTGGCTGATCGGGATCAGGGTCCTGGCGGTTACGCGGAAGCTCTCCAACAGATCGAATCGGCCTGCACGGACGTTGTGCCTTGTCGAGGAAAGCCTGTCGAAATACTCCTTGCCGGCGTTGATGTCGGCAACATAGACGTCTTCGTCATACTGTAAGTCGACGTAGAACAATCGGTCGGGGTAAGTCTGTTTGCTTTCGGGTTGGAAGCCGGGGATGTGGTAACGGTCGTTGTGCAAGGTGATGACCTTGGAACGGACGCCGCACCAGCGGAATTTTTGGTAGGCAATCGGCGGGATACTGCCGTCATTCCAGGCTTCTTCTTCGAGCAGGGGTTGGTCTTGCGGGCGCAAAGCGTAACAGCGGCAAGGGCGCAAATCCTTCGGGTCACGCTGACCGATCTGGAGCCTGACCATGTCGTCGAAATTGCCGAGAGTGAAGATGTCACCCTCGAAGCGTTTGATGAATCGATGCTGGCCTTCGTATTCTTCCGCTTGGTGGTTGAATGGCAGGCCTCTGGTTTGGGGTGAACAGCCGTGTTCCATTGGAGCCTCCTTTCTTCCAGTTTTTTATGGCAATGAACGCCTCTCAGCTTTTATCATAGCATAAGCAGAGAGGGAAAAAACAGCCCCGACATGATGTCGGGGCCAACTATCGGCACGGCCCTTTTCCAAACCCGGACTCAGGCTGTTTGGCAGCTTTTCAGAGACTCGCGCAGCTGTTCGAGAAAGTAATTGGCGACATAGCGAGGATTGGAGAGCGTAGAAGTGGGGTAGTCATCGTCAAACTGGTGGTTGGCAATCGGACGGTTGCGTCCGATGTGCTCAAGCGCCTCTAAGGCCGTTGCATAATTCTGATCAGCGATTTCGTCGAGCGACTGGCTAGACAGCTCTTGCGCCTTGGCAAAGTAGGGGATGAGGTAGGATTCTGTCTGTTCGAGCCTCGATTTGGCAGACTCCAGGCGAAAGAAAAGGTAAATCAGCTTCGGAAGCTCGATCAGTTTCGCTTTTTGGCTGCATTTGTCGAACTCGGCTTGCCAGAATCCGCGGCGGCCTCTCAGGTGGTTGCGTTCCTCGACGAGCTGCAGCAACTGGGTCTCGGCGATTTTTTTTTCCTCTTCAAGGAACTGGGTCAGGGGTTCGATTACGCGCTTTTCCATGGTGGTCTCTCCTTTCGGTATAGTATCCGTGTCGAATGGGTAAAAAGATCAAATTTCGTATATTTAATCATATTTTATGGTATTTGTCAATGTTGTAGCTTGACCTCATTAAGGCTACAATGAGCTTATAGTTATTTTTTATGGAAGAAGAAAGAGTTGTTGCCAGTCAGGAATTGAATGGCGACCATGTTCTTGACCTGACATTGCGTCCGCAGAGATTGGCGGAATATGTCGGTCAGAGCAAAATCAAAGAAAATCTGCGTATTTTTATTGAGGCGGCCCGCCGTCGTGACGAGACGATTGAGCACGTCCTGCTTTATGGCGCCCCAGGCTTGGGCAAGACCACGCTGGCCCATGTCATCGCCAACGAGTTGGGTGCCAATATCCGCGTTACTTCCGGTCCGGCAATCGAAAAGACCGGCGACTTGGCAGCCATCCTGACCAACCTGCAAGAAGGAGACATTCTATTTATTGATGAGATTCACCGCCTGAATCGCGGGGTCGAAGAGATATTATATCCAGCAATGGAGGATTACGCTTTGGATATCGTTATCGGCAAGGGCCCATCGGCCCGCACCCTGAGAATCGACTTGCCAAAGTTTACGATTATCGGTGCCACGACCAAGGCCAGCATGCTGACCGCCCCGCTCCGTGACCGCTTCGGCATGACTTACCATCTGAATTATTATGAGCAGGATGATATGGAGCAGATCATAGATCGCAGCGCCCGCATCCTGAGCGTCGAACTTGAGCGGAGCATGGCCAAAGAAATCGCTCAGCGTTCGCGCCGTACGCCGCGCGTGGCCAACCGTTTGCTCAAAAGAGTCCGTGATTACTGCCAAGTGGAGGGCGACGGCATCATTACCGGCGACCACTGCTTCAATGCTTTTTCGATGCTCGAAGTCGATGAGCATGGCCTTGATAGCGTCGATCGCAAAATCTTGGAATTGATAATCGATAAGTACGGCGGCGGCCCGGTCGGGCTCAATACTATTGCGGCTGCTACGGGTGAGGATGTTTCAACTATCGAAGAGGTTTATGAACCATATTTAATACAACTCGGTTTTCTTGACCGCAGTCCGCGCGGCCGCATGGTGACTGACCAGGGTTTCACGCATTTGGGTCGACAGAGGCGGGGACAAGATAAGCTAGTTTAATTTTATGACTTTCACCCTATCGATTTTTCTCTACGCTTATTATGCCTTCGTCGGCATCTGGCTGCTCTTCAGCCTGACGGCGCTCTATCACCTTCTGAAATTCGGCTTCAAGGGCGGAGTAACTTTTTTCACTGCCTGCGGTTATGTCGCCATTTCCGGAGTCATAATCCTGGCCACGCTCAGCTATCTTGAGCCGATCGACTGGGACACGTCGATCAGCGTTTTTGGTAACTTTATAACTTTCAAATAAGCTTATGCTTTCCGCCTACCGCATTCCCAACCAGCTGCCTGATGAAAAGGTCATAATGATCGTCAGAAAGGACCTGTTCATCATGTTCAAGCGTGTTGTAGCTTTTGCCCTGATGCTGGCCACCTTGATCGGTTTCGTCATTATCATGTTTACTCTGTATCCGACGGCCAATGAATCAGAGTTCTACCCAGCCATCGTTTTGGCGGCTAGCGCTTACCTTCTGTATATCTGGCTATTCTTCTTCTTTACCTTTATCGATTATTACCTCGACACCTGGATCATAACCGACGAGCGGATCATCAATATCGAGCAGGAAGGATTCTTCTCGCGCACCATCTCAGAGGAACGCCTGTTCCGCATCCAGGACGTTACTAGCGAAGTTAAGGGCGTTCTGCCGACGATGTTCGGCTATGGCGATGTCTATATCCAGACCGCCGGAGAAAAGAATCGTTTCAATTTCGAGCAAGTGCCTAATCCGGATGGCATCCGCGATGTCATCATCAGATTGGCCGAAGTCGACCGCGCCAAGCAGACGACTGAAACGAAAAAAGAAATGGTCGGAATCTTATGAAACTGGCATTATCTGACTTCGATTACGAATTGCCTAAGGAACTGATAGCGCAAGAGCCGCATCGTCCGCGAGACCGTTCGCGGCTTTTTGTTTTGCGGCGTCAGACGCAAGAATTCGAGCATCGGATCTTCTCCGACATTGCCGACTATCTTGATGCGGGAGATGTTTTGGTGCTCAACAATACCAAGGTTTTTCCGGCTAGGCTCAACGGCAAGAAGCGCCGCACCGGTGGTGCGGCGGAGGTTTTCCTGTTGCGGCAGCTCGCAGATGGCCGCTGGCTTTGTTTGGTGGGCGGCAAGGGCTGCGCTCCAGGACTGGAAATAGTATTCGCCGCTGGCCTGTCTTGCATCATCCGCGAAGACAATCAGGACGGGACCTGGGTGGCAGAGTTTAATCTGACCGGAGCTGGATTCGATAAGGCGATCAAGCGCATCGGCCAAGTGCCTTTACCGCCTTATATCAAGCGCCCCGAAGAAGCAAGGGCGGACAGGCAGTCATATCAGACGGTTTTTGCCGATGACCGGAAACAGGGCTCCGTGGCGGCCCCGACCGCTGGCCTGCATTTTACCGATCGCCTGCTTGAAAAGATTAAAACCAAGGGATTAAAGATCGAGTACGTGACTTTGCATGTCGGCCTCGGTACCTTTGCTCCGGTTAAATCCGAAGATATTTCGAAGCATAAGATGCATGCCGAGTGGTATGAAGTCGAGCCGGAAGCAGTCGATCGGATCAATGAGGCGAAAAGACAAGGTCGCAAAGTCATTGCAGTGGGCACAACAGCGGCCAGGACCCTTGAAACTGCCTGGAGCAACCCTGGACAGCTGTCAGGCTGGACCGACATTTTCATTTTTCCTGGCTATAGTTTCAAGGTCGTCGATGGGCTCATAACCAACTTCCACACCCCCAAATCGACCTTACTGATGCTGATCAGTGCCTTTGTGGAGAACGGCCTGCCTCAAGGCAGCTCCGGCCTCGAATTAGTCCGAGCGGCATATCAGGAGGCAATCGCCCAAAAGTATCGCTTTTTCAGTTATGGCGATGCCATGTTTATTGTCTAGTATTCGTTGTTATTTGACTAAAATTAGCATTAATGTTAAAATATTTTTGTTAAATCAAATAATTTAGCAATCATATATCAAGACAAATCAAAAAAATATCAGTCAATGCGCTGGTTTTTTTGTTGAAATCCTTAATCATTTTTAAGAACCTGCTGCTTTATTTCTATAAGAACGTTCTGGCGAGGCCTGGACGTTGGGTTTTGCGACTATTTTTTTACAAAGTTGCGGTGAAGATTTATCAGCGTTATTTCATCCTGATGCGCCGTCTGGGTTGGAACAATTCCCGCACCAGTTTGTTCAGTTTCCTTTTCGATCAGAAGCTGGTCCATGTAGTGGTCGGGCTGGTCACCATTAGCATCGTTTTTGTTAATCTGACCAGCGACACCAAAGCCCAGGATATTCAGGACCCTAGCGGCAAGACCATACTCTCGACTTTGATTTCGAGCGAGTTCGGCACGGCAGAGGAAGATCAGCTGATCGTCGAGACCTTCGATCGCGAGAAAACCATTACGCCGACTCAGCAGAAGTATCTTGATAATCTCTCCAGCGTCAAAAGCGAACCGATTGCCGACTTGTCTGAACCGGAGGGGTCGCTTGATGCTCCTCTCGACATCAATGACGTGGATGACGGTGACAGTCTGAACAACGACCTGGTCTTTACTAATCCGGTCAAAAAGGATCGTAGCGAAATAGTCAGCTATACGGTCGAACAGGGCGACACCATCAGTACTATCGCCAAAAAATTCGACATCGGCGTCAACACCATCCTGTGGCAGAACAACCTCAATGCCTATAGCGTCATCCGTCCAGGCGATGTGCTGTCGATCTTGCCGGTTTCCGGAGTCGTCCACGCGGTGGTCAGCGGTGAAACGGTCAAAGCTATCGCCAGCAAATATGATATTCCGGAGTCGACCATCGCCGACTTCAACAAGCTGTCAGCCTCAGGTTTTCTGACTATCGGCCAAAAGCTGATAATTCCAGGCGGACGCAAAGAAAGCTATATCCAGGAAAAACCGAAGTCATATTCCGGCTTGGCTTTGTTGAAAAATCTGGTAACCCCCAAAAAGGACAACAAGCAGCCATCCAACATCAAAGTCGATGCTTCTGATGACAAGAACGTTCCGGATGACGCCAAGCCAACCAAGGGCAACAAGATGGCCTGGCCGACTTCGGGCTACCGCATCACCCAATATTATTCTTGGAAACATTTCGCCATCGACGTGGCTGATAAGGTCGGAACGCCGATTTATGCAGCGGACGCCGGCGTTATCGAGTCGGCGGGTTGGGGCCGCGGTTATGGCAACAATATCGTCATCAATCATGGCGGCGGCAAGAAGACCCGCTACGCCCATCTGTCCAAATTCTATGTGAAGGCCGGCGGACAGGTCGACAAAGGACAGACAATCGCGGCCATGGGCAACACCGGCTGGTCAACCGGCCCGCATCTGCATTTCGAAATCATCATCAACGGAACAAAATACAACCCGCTCAACTACGTGCGGTAATAAATAAATAAAAAGATCCTTATGCGCATCGTTCTCGGATTGATCATCTTGATCGCCGGTGCCGGCATGGTAATGAAGACCGAATTCCTGGTCAACAATTTCGGCCGCATCCCCTTTTTCGACAAGTATTTGGGAAGCGAAGGAGGTACCCGTTTGGGGTACAAGATCATCGGCCTGCTGACGGCTTTTATCGGCATCCTGATGGTAACCAACCTTTATAATGATTTCATGATGTGGGTGCTGTCACCCCTGATCAATGCCGGTCCTCAGCCGACCCCGGCCGATGTGCCGATCGAGTAGTTGACACCCTTAGAGTTTGCTGTTATATTTAGATTTATTCGCCGATAATAACAAGACTCATGCAAATGAGTTTTTGTTATGAACATCAGCGAATCCTGGGCCCTTAGCTCAGCTGGCTAGAGCACCTGCTTTGCAAGCAGGGGGTCATCGGTTCGAATCCGATAGGGTCCACAAAACAAAACAGCCTCCAAA
>JAAXUA010000008.1 GCA_013336275.1 Candidatus Falkowbacteria bacterium | reverse complement strand
GTTTTGTTTTGTGGACCCTATTTAATAAAAAGTTCGGCAATATCGACATATTCCTCGAGTGTTCCTTTGAGATATGGTATTAATTTTTCCTGGCTGTTGATTATCTCGGGCAAGTCATGGACTCTGGTGTGGCCGATTTTGAAATCCTCACGGAAATTTAGGCCCAATTCTTCAGCTAGGTTTCTTACGAGTGCTCTTGCCTTGCGGTTTCGCCAGTCAACAATCAAGTCTCCGATGTAGTCAAAACTAATTTCAAATATAACCTCAGGATTTTCTGTGGCGTGCATGTTGTTCAGCTCAGACACGATAATTTTCATCGCCTTGATGTCCATGCAGTTTTTATTTTCTTATGGCCCTGACAATGGCAATCAGTATTACGGCGCCAAGAACAGCCACTAGCATGCTATATAAATTAAAACCAGTCACCCCGCCTTTTCCTATAATGCTCATAACCCAACCTCCCAACACTGCTCCGATAATGCCAACGAGAATGTTAGTCAAAATTCCTTGCTGCGCGTCGGTTTTCATTATTAATGAAGCGATCCAGCCAACAAGTCCACCGAAGATAACCCATGCGATAATTCCCATATGTTTATATTTAGATTAATTATTTTTTTCTTGATCTTTCAATTTACTTGCTGCTTCTGGTGTTGATACGGTTTTACTGATTAGGAGCAATTTTATGATTCCATAAGCCAATAGCCAATATATCAACATTCCCAGAATAGTCGTCCACTCGAAAATGCTGCCCGAAACCTGCGAAGTGCGGAACACTGCCACGAACGGAGCCGTAAATACATAAGACGCATTGTAGACAAAGTCTGTAAAAATGGCACCTGGGTTCGCTCCAAATAATTTTAAAATAAAGCGTAGGGCCAGCAAGGTTTCTATTATTCCGAGCAGATACCAGACGATTTGCGTGCCACGGTAAAGCGGCTTGGTGCTTGGTGAACTGAAAGAGTCCATAAATTTGGGTTAGTTCTAATAATTTAAATGTAACCGTGTCGAGTGAAGAACTTATTAAGGGAAATCATGCAGGTGATTATTTGTAACGTGAATGATTTTGTAAAAACTGATCATGCCGCGCAATTTATCAGTTTTCATCTGAATCAAGCTATTAAAACATTGATATATGCCTCATAACATCTATTATTGCAGCCCTCGCCAAAACGTGACCGGAACTATCATCGTCGATTAAAATACGTTAAAAAACAGCCTCCGTTTGGAGGCTGTTTTGTTTGGAAGAAGCTTGTCATATTCGTCATTATATTGTAAGGTATAACCGTATTTTTGAGGCCTATTCCTTGGGAATAGGCCTTTTGGTTCGTTCAAATAAAGCAGTAAAAGGAGCCTTTCGCAGCCTCGAAACCATTCGCAGTACCACTCTAACCGGAGAACAGGAGGAAACGATGAAGAGAAAGCAAGAAAAAGTCGCCTTATTGTCAGTTTACTACAAGGAAGGGATTGCGGAATTCGCCCAGCAGCTTATTGTCCTCGGTTGGCGTATCCTGGCATCTGCCGGGACATTCAGGCATCTCGATGCCGCCAAAGTGCCGGTCGAAAACGTATCTTCGCTAGTCGGCGGAGATCCGATCCTGGGACACAAAGTCGTGACTCTGTCGCGCGAGCTTCACGCCGGCCTCCTGGCTAGCGCTGAGCTCGAGTCCGAACTGGACGAATTGGAGAGCCTCGGCTTGCCGTTCATCGGCCTGGTTTGCGTGGATCTCTACCCGCTCGAGGAAGAGATCGCCAAGCTCGGCGCTACTCCGGACTCGGTCCGGGCTCAGACCGATATCGGTGGACCGACTATGCTCAGTGCCGGCGCCAAAGGGCAGCGGATAGTCGTCTGTCGCCCTGAAGACCGTGAACCGGTAATCAAGTGGCTCGACGGCGGCCAGCCTGAACGGGAGAATTTCATCGCCGCCTTGGCCGCTCGGGCCGACTTCACCGTCGCCCGCTATCGCCTGCTTTCGGCGCAGTACCACGGCAACGGCCAGTTCGAAGGTATTGTCGGCGAAAAAGTGATCGCCTGTCGGTATGGCGAGAATGCCTACCAGACGCCGGCCGTCATGTACGGCTGTCGGACCGATGACCCGTTAGCGCTCCAGAAGTTCGAGGTAGTGCTGGGAGATCCGGGTTTTAACAACTGGGTCGACGTCGACCGCCTACTCGCCACCATCACGAGGATTGCCGCCACTTTCCACAAGAATCACGATGACGTCCCCTACATTGCCGTCGGCGGCAAGCACGGCAATCCTTGCGGTGCGGCCTATGGCAGCACTACGGAAGAAGTGATCAGGATGATGGTCGAAGGCGAACCGCAGGATCTGTTCGGAGGCTTGGTCATCACCAACTTCGAAATCGGCGAGAGAGAAGCAGAACTGTTACACGCGCACATGGCGGGCAGCGTCCGCCGTGTGCTTGACGGAGTGATCGCCCCGGCCTTTACGGAGGGAGCCATAGAGCATCTGAGGCGCAAGGGCGACAGGTGTTCCTTCATCCGCAACCCGGAACTGGAATTCATCGATGCGAACTCGCTCGATCAGGCTCCGCGTTTCCGTTATGTCCGTGGCGGCTTCCTGACCCAGCCGAATTACTCCTTCGTCCTCGACATCCGTTCAGATGATTGCACTAAATACGGCAAAGCTATCTTCGAGCAGGAAGTCGATATGCTGTTGGCCCATGCCATCAACCAGACTTCCAACAGCAATACCATCACCCTGGTCAAGGACGGGAAGCTGATCGGCAACGGCGTCGGCCAGCAATCACGCGTCGGTGGAGCCAAGCTGGCCATCATGCGTGCCAACAGTGCCGGCCATGATATCGCCGGCGCAGTAGCGGCCAGCGACTCGTTCTTTCCGTTCGTTGATGGAGTCGAGACGCTCATCGATGCCGGAGTGGCGGCTATCGTCTCGACCAGCGGCTCGATACGGGACAAAGAGGTCATCGCTTTCTGCGAAAGCAAAGCGAAGCCCATTTACCTGATTCCGGACAAGATCGGCCGCGGCTTCTTCGGCCACTGAAATAATCTTCCATGCCTTAAAACGGCAATCCCCCGAATTTCGGGGGATTTTTTTATCCAATAATCAAGGCTTAGGTTCGGTCGAAGCGGCTGCACTCAGCTGCTTGACGGCGGGCTTGGGCTGCTTTTTTGGTTTTTTTGAGGCAGCCTTAGGATCGGGCGTGTTGTTTTTAGGGATATTATATGAAGCGAAGAGTTCGAGTTTGCCGATGCGCGCTTCTTTGGGCAGAGGTCGTCCGGTATTCCGGTCTGCCCGGAATTCTGCAATCTCTTTCGGCCGCTTGAAGTCCTTTTTGGGGCGGACAGACAAGACCTGGGAGATGAATTCCCGCCAGATTGGGGCCGCCACCACCGAGCCATCGGCCTTCTGCCCCATCGGCGAGTTGTCGTTGTTGCCGACCCAAACCCCGACAGCCAAGTCCGGCGTGAAGCCGACGGTCCAAGCATCACGGTAATCCTGAGTGGTGCCGGTTTTGACCGCCACCTGCCGTCCGGGTATGGCCAGCTTGTTGCGCGCGCCGAAGATGAATTTGCGCGCTTCATTATCTGAGAGGATGTTGCTGATGAGATAGGCTGCTTGCGGGTTGACGGCCTGCTTGCCCTTCGGCGGTTTCTTTTTAAATATTATCCGGCCAGACGGTTCCTCGATTTTCAGTATCGGTGAAGGGGCTTGATACACCCCCTGGTTGCCGAAAGAGCCTAGGCCGGCAGTGTGCTCGAGCAGCTTGACCTCTGCGCCTCCAAGAACCAGCGCAGGTCCGAAACGTTTGCGGTCCTTCAGGGTAGAGAGCCCAAGCTTCTCGGCGGTGTCGATAGCGGTTTTTATTCCGATGGCGACCAGCACTTTGACGGCAGGCACGTTAAGGGAACCGGAGAGCGCTTGCCTGACGGTAACACGCCCATAGTTACGGCCGGAGTAATTGCGAGGAACGTAGCTGACGCCGTTGTTATAAGCGGCGAAGTTGGTCGGGGCGTCGACAATGACGGTCGAAGGAGAAAAATTTCGTTCCAGGGCCGCAGCATAGACGTAAGGCTTGAATGATGATCCTGGCTGTCGGGGACGCAAAGTGACATTGACGTTGCCATCTTTCGTTTTGAAATAATCGCGGCTACCGACCATTGCCAGGACATCGCCATTGGCCGGGTCGAGAGCGACCAAGGCCGCATTGGTCGCATGGTGTTTTTTTTCATTTATCTTGGCCCGGTCGGCCACGATCCGCTCAGCCAGCTGCTGCTTGTCCAGGTCGAGCGTGGTATAGACTTTCAGGCCTCCGTAACGGACTTTTTCTTCGCCGTACTCTCGGGCTAGTATGTCCAGGACGTAAAAAGCGAAATGGGGCGCTTTGATGGGGTCAGAAATATTATTGAATGAAGGATTGGGGCTGGAGAGCGCTTCACGCGACTCCTTTTCGGAGATATAGTTTTGTTCGCGCATCTTTTCGACAACCATATTGGCACGTTCGTGCAGTTGGTCGACATTGGGACCGTAAGGAGAGTAGATCGTCGGCGCTTTGGGGAGGGCGGCAATGTAGGCAGCTTCCTTGATAGTCAGGTTGGCGGCGCTTTTGCCGAAATAGAGCCGGCTAGCCGCCTCCACGCCATAGGCGGTCGAGCCGTAGGGGATATTATTGAGATAAAGTTCGAGGATTTCGTCCTTGTCGAAACGATATTCGATCTTGATGGCCAGGACCAGCTCTTTGATTTTGCGGACATAAGATGGGTCGCGGTTCAGAAGTATGGTGCGAGCCAGCTGCTGGGTCAGGGTGCTCGCTCCTTGCTTGATCTGCTTGTGCGTATAATTGGCTATAGCCGCCCTGACGATGGCGATCGGGTCGAAGCCATGATGCTGGTAGAAATTCTTGTCCTCGATTGCGACCGTGGCGTCGCGGAGGTATTTGGGCAGGTTTGCCAGAGCGATGTGGGTACGCTTCACTTCGCCGCTAGCTTCGTAAAGCAGGGTGCCGTGCCGGTCGAGTATTTTGGTCGACTGCGGCGCCGAAAACATCACTTCACGCGTCGGGTCAGGCAAAGTGTTGAACAAGAAATAAAGCACGGCCGCGCCGGAAATGAAAATTGTCAGCGCGATCATCGAAGACAAGAGCAAGGCGAGCCGGAAGATCTTTTTGATGGCCCCGAACATTTGATTAAAGCTTAACTCGTCACCGATCGTTATACTTTCATTCTAGTCCTCGTTGCGAGATGAAGCAACTGAATTTTCAGGCAGTGTTTATCGGCATTAGCGAAGACCAAAAAAAGAACCGGTCGTGTTGACCGGTTCGGTGATGCGAATGAGCGATGGTGACGTCAGCTGAGATGCGAAGCGATGATGGTCGGCCGGCCCTGATCGGAGCCGATCAGGATCCAGTCGAGCTCTTTGACGTTGGCGAGGTAGTTCTCGCCAGTAACCGCCTCGATGGCGAGCTGCAGCCAAGGAGAATGCGTGCCCAGGATGACGTTACCGTCAAGTTCGAGCGCCTCTTCAATCGATTCGAAGATATTTTGGTTGAGGGAAAAGTACTGCTCGAAGGTGCAGACTTCCTTCAGGCCTGCCACCTCGGACCCGCCATGCTTCTCGACCGCTGCGACATAGCTCTCGACCTGGAGACCGTATTCATTGAACAGCTGATTTTCTGAACCGAGCCGCCAGTCGCTGGCAAGCACGAGCGGGTCGCATCCGGCGCTCATGGCGATGAGCAGAGCGGTGTGGAGCGACCGCGACATTTCCGATCCGCCGACGAATCTGATTCCCTGGACAAAATCTTCGGGGAGGGTCTGCCAGAGATTGGCGGAGTCTGTCTGGCCTGTGGGGGAGAGGTGGAATTTCTTGCCGGTTTCTTTGCCATTGCCCTTTTGGGCGTGCCTGACTAACAGTACTTGTGCCATGGTCTTTCTCCTTGGGGTGGTTTACGAGGTCTTACCTCGATTTGTGAATGAGCTTAGTGTAATATGCAAATCTAGCATACATTTTGAGTAATGTCAAGAGTATTTATTATATTTTGACTAGTAAACTAGTCAAAAGTATTGACAAATTGAATAGGATTTGCTAGGATATGAATAATCAAGCGAATCTATGTCTAAAATAATCATCAAAATCAATCAGGTGGCCCTAAGATTGGGCAAGTCGATAACCGATATCGCCCACGAGACCGGCCTTAACCGTAATACCGTTACGGCGCTTTATCATGGGAAGGTTGATGGCATAAAGTTCGAGACCTTAACCAAATTTTGTGATCTGTACGACCTTAAGCTGGAGGATGTTTTGGAGTTGGTGGAGGAGTCCCCCATTGCTCATGATTCAACCAATGTCTACAAGCAGGAGGGCGAGGTCATACCTTTTACTGCTTGGTCTTTCGGTATCCAGGTGGCGGACCTGAATCGGAAGTATTTCAAGAACGATTATGGCGTGGCTTACGGTTATTGGCGCGGGCCATATATGGAGGCGTTCTGGTCTATCAGCAATGTAAACGCTCTTGCCGCTGAAGTTTACGAGCGATTCCAGCGTCCGCAAGACATGGACGGTTTTTTTGCGGAATATCTGAAAACGGCCAAAGTTTTCGAAGACTATTATCTGGCTCATGACGAGACAGCCTTCAGCGGCGTTTCCGAAAAGGAAATGTTGGAGTTCTTTAGCAAAATCCGTAAGGCTTACTATGACTTCTGGGGCTTGTCTCTATTCATTGATGCTTTCGACTCCGGTTTCGACCAGAAAAAAATTAACGAAATCGCCAAACGGCATGATTTTACGCTGGATGAGGTCGGACTGCTGACGACTCCTTTTGAAATGACATTCAATAATGACAGGCTATTGGAATTGTTCGAGCTGGTTGCTACGTTCAAGAAGCAGAAAAAACATAAGACGGTCAGCAGCTTCGTTGCAAATTTTCCAGAAGCCATTTCGTATAGGAAAAAGTTCGGCTATTATAAATCGAATTATTGCTATGTCAAAAGCATCACCCCCGAAGAGCAGGCGCAGGAAATCGAAAATTGGCTGGCGGATGAAGCCGAATTCAAGAAGCAGTTCAAGGATTTGAAGAATTATTCCAAATCGAGACAGGACAGGATAGGGGAGCTGCTCAAGAAAAAGCGGCTCAAAGAAAATCCGTTGTATTTCTTCCAAAAATTGACCTTTTGGCGCGAACACCGCAAGAAAGCCAATCTGATGGGTATCCATCTGCTTTTCAGCGTATTGGGATATCTGGAGAAGAGCACCGGAATAAAAATGGAATATCTGAAGTTCATCAATCTCGATGAGGTCGAGCCGGTCCTCCGAGGCTCGATAACCCAGGAGATATTGAAAAACCGATACGAGAACGGCATGTTCGCCACCTTCAACGCCGACGGCTACAAGATGGTGACCGGCAAGGAGGCGGAATCCCTGCGGAACCAGCTTAATCAGGAGCCTGGCCACGGCCAAGATAAGATCTTGACCGGCCAAGTCGCAAGCCAAGGCTACGCACGCGGACGCGCCCGGGTGATCTTGAGCCAAAATGATTTTTCCAAATTCAAAGAAGGAGAAATATTGGTGACGAGCATGACTCGGCCGGAGTACTTGCCGATAATGAAGATGGCGGCCGCCTTTGTGACCAACGAGGGAGGTATTACCTGCCATGCCGCCATCGTGGCAAGGGAGCTGGGCAAACCCTGCATCATCGGAACGCGGAACGCGACCCAGATCATAAAGGACGGCGATTTGGTCGAGGTCCGCGCCAATCATGGCACGGTCAGGATTCTGAGCGTTTAAAGGAACGGCTGGCTTGTCTCCTAGGGATAAGCCGCAATATCTAGTATCATAAGAATATGAATAGCTTAATAGAAGAATTCGGCATCGGCACCGAAGCGGATCAATTGTTCTCTTTCAGCGGTGCGTACGCCCCGCTTTTCGCGGCTGTTCCCTGGACTTATGCCGGGGACCAGAACGGTATGTATGTCCTCGGTTTGTGCCAGGGGCGGAATTGCCATGTGGCTGTGAGTATGGACAAATATAAGGCACAGGCTTTGAAGGCGGTGAAAAAAGTGATCAGCCAGGAAAGCTCTCTGGCTGGTTTAAGGTCGGCTTACGACAAAAATGCTGCAGAAGCCCAGGAGCTGTATGATCAAACGATAGGCCGGACAAGCTTCCGAGGCTTTACGACGCCTGAATTGAAAAAGACAATAAAAGAGACAGCTGACCTGATGTCGCGAATAATCAAAGACTCGGTCTACATAGAAGTTTTCGATAAGGATATTCTGATTGAAGCAGCCGACAAAGAAACGGTTGGCGCGATATTGTCCGTCTGGGAGGAGGTTACCAGCCCGACATTCGCGACTTTCGAACATCGACACAATGCTTATATCATAAAAACAGTTGAGACTCACGGTTTGGAAAAATCGGTCGACCTGGCAAAATATATTTTTACTGATTATTTTTCAGTCCAAGATGATGGGCAGGCAATGGAAATGATTGGGGAGGTGTTCAAAAATAAGACTTCGGCTCTTAAGGAAGCGGAAGCGCAGCTGGAGTCGGCTAGGGAAAATCAGCGGAGAATCTCCGAATTGACTGTTGGTTTTTCAGCCTCATCCAAGTTGCTGGTCGGGTACGTCAGCTTAGTAATGGAGCTACGGGATTTGCGAAAGGATCCGTTGGCTCAGGCCCAGACTGTAATCTACTCATGCGCACGAGAGCTGTTGGATCGCCTCGGCTTGGGTGAGATAAGTGCCTCGGGCTTTTTACCGCATGAGTTGGCGATGTTTGACGAAACTGCTGTCTCGGCGATCAAGGAATCCGCTCTGAAGAGGGCCAAGGGGTTCGCATATCTGGTCAGACCTGACAATTCCGCCTCGTGCGCCGCGGTCGAGTTCGCGCCCGCCTTGCAGGAATTGAACGCTTTGGTTTTCGATCAGGGAGATGAGGTCATAGAAATCAAAGGCTCTCCGGCCTCGCGCGGGATAGCCAAGGGGAGGGTACGGATCGTCATTGATGCGCAAGCCGCTGTTTTTGAAGACGGTGAAATATTGGTAACCGGCATGACCCGTCCGGAATTCGTGCCGTTGATGAAGCGGGCTGCAGCCATCATAACTAATGAAGGCGGTATCACCTGCCACGCGGCAATCGTTAGCCGGGAGTTGGGCATACCCTGCGTTATCGGCACTAAAATCGCCACAAGGGCGCTGAAGGATGGAGACCTGGTGGAGGTCGACGCGAATGCCGGGGTTATTAAGATATTAAATTAAGCGCGTGAATATAATAAAGTTTGACCAGCTATCAAAAGAGGACACCGCCCTGGCGGGCGGCAAAGGAGCTTCTTTGGGAGAGATGACGCAAGCCGGAATGCCAGTGCCGCCAGGTTTTGTGGTGGTGGCTGGGGCGTTCGACCGTTTCGTTGAGGGCGCCGGTTTGGACCGGAAAATCGAGGAGGCTTTAGCCGGAGTCGACGTCGAGACGTCGACCACGATTGATCAAGCCTCAGAGTCGATCCGCCAGCTGATACTCGATGCATCGATGCCTGATGACACTCGCGAAGAGATCGAAATGGAATTCAAGACGCTCGGCGCCGAGCTGATTGCTGTCCGTTCCTCGGCAACGGCCGAGGACTCATCCTCCGCTTCTTGGGCAGGCGAGCTGGAAACATATCTCAACGTCACCTCGGAAAACCTGATCGAGTCGGTCAAGCTTTGCTGGTCTTCGCTTTTCACGCCGAGGGCGATATTTTACAGATTTGAAAAGGGCTTGGATACGCAGAAGGTTTCAGTGGCCGTAGTCGTTCAGAAGATGGTGCAGTCCGAGGTGTCGGGTATCGCTTTCACTGTTCATCCGGTGACCGAGGATTACGACCGGATGATTATCGAGGCTGGCTATGGCTTGGGCGAGGCGATCGTCGGCGGTATGATTACCCCGGATTCTTATGTTATCGAGAAAAAAAGTTTGGGCATAGAAGATAAATATATCTCGAACCAGCAGATGATGATCGTTCGCAGCCCCGAGGGCACCAGCGAGCGAACCGTGCCAGCCGAAAAACAAGAAATACAGAAACTGGCCGACGACGAAATTAAGGAATTGGCGCAAATCTGCCTTAATATTGAAAGGCATTATGGTTTTCCTTGCGATATCGAGTGGGCCTTCGAGGCCGGCAAGCTATATATCACCCAGTCGCGTCCGATTACGACATTATCCAGCGCAGGCGAGGCCAACAAAAATGAAGAGAAGCATCTGTTTAAGAAAATCGAAAGCCGTTCTCTTTCCTTGACCGCCATTCGCGTTTGGTATTTGAGCGACCGGCATGGCCTGGAGGCACATACCGGGGGCACGATGTTTTTTGAACCGCTGTTCATCCACGAAGACGGCCGAGGTGTCAGCGTCTATTATGATTTTACCGATCCTAAACAGGACCCTAAGCATTTGTTGCCTTATTTTTTTGAGAACATGGATAAGTTTGTGCGCCTGGCGAGCGAATATGAAAGCGATTGCCAGGAGATTTTGCGACTGATCAGCCAAGGACGGGAGGCTGATTTCAAAAAAGTGTTTGATTTGGTTGTCCGAACCTGGCCGATGTTGGCGATAAGCGACGTAGTTGGCGCCATGGAGGGTGAGGACAAATATCGGCCATTGATCAAACGGGCATATGAGCTTCGGGTGAAGCATGATACGGTGGTCTACAAAGCTGAGGAGTTTTTATTAAGAATAATATCTGAGTCATTAGGCACGCATGGCGCAGATTTAGCTCAGTATGTCCTGCCGGAGGAGTTCATCGAAGGAGCAGTGCCAGGGATCGCAATACTGCAGCAAAGAAAGAGGCGGTATGTTTATTTTGAAGGCTCATTGGCAACTGACTTCGATATCGAAAGCTTCTGTCATGAACGCAACATAAATCTTGAACGGACCGATGTGCTAGGAACCAAGGAATCTTTCACGGGCACGGTGGCGTATAAGGGAAAGGCTGTTGGCCGAGTGGTCCTGGTTTTTGAAAAATCGCAAGTCGGCAAAGTCGAGAAAGGCGATATTCTGGTGACACCGATGACAACCCCGGATTTTCTGCCGGCCATGAAAAAAGCCGCCGCTTTCGTCACTGATGAAGGTGGGGCAACCTGTCACGCGGCCATCATTGCTCGTGAGATGGGCAAACCCTGCATCATAGGAACTAAATTGGCGACCAGCGTATTGAAGGATGGGGACCTGGTAGAGGTGGATGCGGATAATGGCAGAGTCGATATACTGGAGCGGTTAGTTTCGTCTCAGGATATCGAGAAGGAATTGGAACTGTTTGAGATGTCTAAGCATGTCAGCTACCCGTTCATACCAGCAATATGCTTCGAATCCAGCAGTAAGGGTTATGTTGATAATCCTTATCTTGCGAAGTATGGTGCAGCATCTGGCCAGAATTTTGTCAGCTTGCTCGACGGTACATACGAGGCTTGGGGTGACTGGTCGAAGCGCTTTTTGATAAAGTCCAGTGAGCTTGCTAATGAGGTAATCGGTGAGTGTGACAAGTTTCTCTATAAAAATAATCCTCACATCGAGAGTTTGGTAAATCAAGAGTTCCACAGCCTATCGCCTGCAGAAGTTAACGCAACCCTAAGGGAACTAGATTCGATTATTACGGATTTATATCATCTATATATATTTTTCATCGACGAATGTTTTGAAGTCGATGATGACGCGCTCAATGAGAAGTTGCCAGAAGTGCGGATGATATTATCTGATTGCGCGTCCAGGCTGTATGAAGGATGCGACAAGGTTATCGAAGCGTTGTCGGGCTTGTATCCTGAAATCCCATGGAAAGCGTTCACTTTTGCCACAGTCGAAGAAATCGGGCGGCTCACGGCAAACCCCAAAGAAGAAATCTCGGCTTTTGCTAAAATCGAAAATCGTCCCATCGTCTTTGTTGCCATAAACAACCGGTTGCGTTCTTTTGTCGGCCAAGAAGCTGCAGGAGTTATCGCTTTCATTAAGAATCGCGATGTAGTTGGAGAATTGAAAGAAGCGGCAGCGCGCCAAATGTCTTTTTCCGGTACTACAGCGCATAAAGGTTCGGCAACTGGGGCAGTTGTTGTTATTAAGGAAGCGGATTACAAGAACGCTGCTGAAATAATCGGCCACAAGAAGGATTATGTTTTAGTAACCCCGATGACCAGGCCAGAAATTATGAACATTATCAAGGACGCAGTAGCCATTATCACTGACGAGGGCGGCATCACTTGCCATGCGGCCATAGTGGCGCGCGAATTGAAAAAGCCTTGCATCGTCGGAACCAAGATTGCGACTAGCATACTGAAAAGTGGAGATTTGGTGGAGGTTGATGCTGATAGCGGAACGGTAAGAATTTTAAAATAACTGACCCGCAAAAGCCGCCGGTTATCCGGCGGCTTTTTTGTTTGGCCGAAACATTGTATAATATAGCCATAAACATTTCACTCATCCGTAAGCAAAGGAGGATGAATTCTTTTTTATGGCAATCAATGACAGCGATTTGAAAAACATCGGCCTTTCTTCGGCTGAAGCAAGAAAAAGGCTCAAAGAGCAGGGAGAAAATGCGATAGCCAAAAAGAAACAGATCGGCCCACTGCTGGTCTTTATCAGCAAATTCAACAATCCGCTTTTTTTGCTGATGATCGTCATTTCCACCGTCTCGTTCGCAATGGGGCAGCGTGCCAGCGCCGTCATTGTGATGATGATGATCTTCCTGGCCGGTGTCCTGGACTTCGTCAATACCTATAAATCGCAGAAAGTGGTCGAGAAGCTGGCTTCGACAGTCACCTCTAAGGTGACAGCCATCAGGGATGGCGCCAAGGCGGAAATCGATTCCAAGCAGATAGTCGTCGGCGATGTCGTCTTCCTATCTGCCGGCAACGTCGTTCCTGCCGACTGTATGATCGTCGATAGTGACGATTTTTTCGTGAACCAATCTTCTCTCACGGGCGAATCGATACCGGTGGAAAAGGTCGCTTCCGGCGATGAAGCCCTGACCTGCAACAATGTCGAAAATCACTGCCTCGCCTTTATGGGTACGAGCGTGGTTAGCGGCTTCGCCTACTGCGAAGTGACGCAGACCGGCGAAAAGACCCAGTTCGGCAAGATTGTCCAGGAACTGAACAAGGCCGAGCCGAAAACCGATTTCGAGATCAATATCATGAAATTCAGCCTGTTCGTAATGAAGGTGATTTTCTATATGGTCAGCTTCGTCATCGCGGTCTATCTGATAAAGAACTCGACCAACCTGACCACGGGAGTCATCCTCCAGGCCTTCAGCTTCGCATTGGCGATTACCATCGGCGTGACGCCCGATATGTTGCCGATGATCATCACCGTCTGCCTGAGCAAGGGATCGCAGCAGATGGCTAAAAAGAACGTTATCGTCAAGCAGCTTACTTCGATCGAGAATTTCGGCAGCATGGACATCTTGTGCACTGACAAGACGGGCACGTTGACCCAGGATCATATCACTTTGGTCAAATATATCGATTATCTAGGGCGCGATTCGGCTAAGGCTTTGAAGTTGGGACACTTGACCAGCCATTTTCACACCGGCATCACCAATCCGCTCGATAACGCAATTAATGACTATAAGGATATCGATGTTTCCGACTACAAGAAGATTGATGAGATCCCTTACGATTTTTCGCGCAAGCGCAGTTCGATGGTGGTGGAAACGGGCGGCAAGAGACTGCTGATTACCAAGGGGGCACCGGAAGAGATTTTGAAAATCTGCACCAAGTTCGAACTGGATGGGCACATCAGCAGCGGTATCTCCGAAATGGAAGTGATCAAGAAGCAGTTCACCGACCTGAGCGCTGATGGCTTCCGCGTTCTCGGATTATGTTATCGCGAGCTGCCGAGCGACAAGGTGACGCGCTACAGCAAGAAAATAGAAGAAGAGATGATTTTTTCGGGCTTTTTGGCCTTCCTCGATCCCCCCAAAGAAAGCGTCAGGCAGACCTTGGTGGAGCTGGAAGAGCTCGGCATCCAAGTTAAGATTTTGACTGGAGACAATGACATCCTGTCACAAAAGATATGTCGCGACATCGGCCTGGAGATAAAGGGCGTCCTGACTGGAGAGCAGATCAGGAAGATGGATGACATGGTTTTGAGCAGGAAGATCTCCGAGACTGCGCTTTTCGCTCGCATCACCCCGGACCAGAAGGAACGCATCATCCTGCTTCTGAAAAAACAAGGCAAGACCGTCGGCTTCATGGGTGATGGCATCAATGATGCACCGGCGCTCAAGGCCGCCGATGTCGGCATTTCGGTCAACAACGCCGTCGACATCGCCAAGGACACGGCCGATATCATCTTGATGGAGAAAAGCCTGGAGTCCTTGAAGGACGGCGTTATCGAAGGACGTAAGACTTTCCACAACACTATGAAATACGTATTGATGGGCCTGTCATCAAATTTCGGCAATATGTTCTCGATGATGGGCGCGGTGACCTTTTTGCCATTCCTGCCGATGATGCCCGCGCAGATACTCTTCAATAACCTCATTTACGATTTCGCCCAGTTTTCCTTGCCGACCGACTCAGTCGATGAGGATGACCTGCGCAAGCCGGCCCACTGGGACTTGTCTTTCATCCGCAAATACATGACCGTTTTCGGTCTGATCAGTTCGGCTTTCGATTTCCTGACATTCTATCTCCTTTTCTTCGTCTATCGCCTGACCGAGCACCAATTCCAGACCGGCTGGTTCATCGAATCGATAGCGACTCAGGTTTTCGTCATCTATATCATCCGGACCAAGAAGACACCTTTTTTTGAGAGCCGTCCGAGCAAGGCCTTGTTCCTAACCACTTTGTCCGCCGTCGTATTCGCCTGGAGCATCCAGTTCACTCCTCTGGGCACGTTGCTGGAATTCGACCGCCTGCCGATGTATATCATGGTCATCATCGCTAGCTACGTCCTTGTTTACCTGGGTTTAGTGGAAGTTGCCAAGAAGATTTTTTACAAGCTTCACAATCGGAGATTGGCCAAAGCGGCTGCATAGCGCAAGATAAAATTACAGATAAAAAAACGCCCCCGAGAGTATCGGGGGCTTTTTGCAGGCGGAAGGGGCGGTCAGTTGAGGCTGACTTTCAGAACCTTTTTGCCATCGGTCAGTTTGACCGTTCGGCTGTAAGGGGTGAGGTCGGCCTCAAGCTGGATAAGTTTCTGCTCTTTGAGCCATTTCGGGTCGATTGACCCATCGGCGGAGAGCAGCTCTTCCATGCGTCCGGCAATCGGCCGGAATTCGCTCTTGCTGAGCTGGCCGCGTTCGAACGCGAGCCGGATGGAGACATCAGCGAAAGTTGTGTCGGACTGGCTGGCGGCGGCGATGCTGGCAAGCATCATGGCAGAAGCGAATACGGCGGCGATTGCGGTTTTTTTCATGGAAAATCTCCTTGTGTGGTGGGGTGTTGAATATGTGCAAATAATTATTAATAATACCATATATATTACTATTTGTCAATAACCATGATCCGCTTCTAGGGTGTCTATTTTGTCCTTTCTCTGTTTGTGTTATAATAATGATATATTAATTATAAAATTTAAGGGGGAATTTTATGTCCTTGTATCGAAACATTTTGAAGCAAGCCTGGGGGTTGAGCTGGAGTCATAAGTACCTCTGGTTCTTCGGCCTATTCGCCGCCATGATCGGCACCGGCGAGTACGAAATCGTCAGCCAGAGCATGTCGGGCATGCCGAATTTCGGCATTATCGATACCTTGAATCGCTACGCGCAGACCAACGTTTTTAGCGGGCAGACCGCAGCGACTCTCAAGGCTTTCATGTTGAACGATCCGGCCTCGTTCGTGCTGTTCGTTGCCATGACTCTGCTTTTGCTGTTCGTGACGATCTTCATCCTTTGGCTGACTATAGTTTCCCAGGGCTCGCTGGTGCATAACGCGACCCAGATCTATTTGAAAAAGAACCACGATTTCAAAGCCGGACTCGAGGTCGGCATGAATAATTTCTGGACCCTGGCCGGATTGAACGTCATTATCAAATTCGTCATTTACTTCTGCCTGATACTCATGAGCATTCCGGTCGCGTTAAGCTTCAAGCACGTCGGTCTTGTCGGTCTGAATTTCATTTACCTTTTCAGTTTCCTCATCTTTATCCCGATTGCGGTTGTCCTAACCTTCATCATTAAGTACGCCATGGCCTACCGCATCATCAAAGGTGATGAATTCTATACCGCCCTGAGGCGGGGGTGGAACCTGTTCCTCGATAATTGGCTGGTCAGCCTAGAGATGGCCTTCATCCTCTTCTTCATTACTTTTGTCGCGGGTTTTTCCATCCTGATTATCCTGTTGGCCCTGGCTATACCGTTCCTGTTCTTATCGCTGCTAGTTTATTACACTATTTCTGCTGCTGCTTCTTCCTTGGTTTTTGCCTTGGCCCTTATTATCGGCATCTTTGTCGTAGCGGCTTTCGGCTCGCTGATCACCGTTTTCCAGATCAGCGCTTGGACCGGCCTCTTTTTGGAGCTGACCGGTAAGGGCGGAGTCAGCAAGCTGGTGCGGTTGTTCGACGGTTGGACCAAATAGTATATTCATAAAATCGGCATAGCACCTGCCAGCCCTTTGGTTTGGCAGGTGCGCTTTATTAGAAAGGCTTTTTTTGGTATGATAGCTAAAGAATACATATATGAATAAGGACAAATCAGTACAATCGATCGAGGACCTGATCAGGGCCTCGAAGGGCAAGGTCAGTGATGATGACAATTCTGCCACATCGAAGTTCGCTGCCAAGCAGGCTGATATCACCAAGAAAGACGTCGAGCGCGAGGCCGAACTCGCCGCCGCCGCCTATGGTTTGTCATATTTCAACGTGTTCAAGTTTCCTATCAGCCCGGAAGCGATCCAGCTTATTACTGAAGAGGAGTCGAAGCGCCTGGGCTTGGTCTGCTTCTATTATGACGGCGCCAAGATTAATGCCGCGACCAACCAGCCGACCAATCCTGAAGTCATGGAAAAGTTCAAGGAGCTTATGGATGAGCACCACTGCCGGGGCGTATTATATTATGTCTCGGCTAACAGTATGAAGTACGCTTTCGATTTTTATGAGAAGCTGCCAAAGCGGATCGTGCAATCGCGCGGCCTGACGATCGAGGAGTCCGACCTGGACAAGTATAGCGAAACTTTCACCTCATTCACGGATTTGCAAAAACAAATCAATACAGGGCAGGTGTCGGAAATCATCAAAGTGATCATGGCTGCAGCCGTCAAATCCGGTACTTCGGACATGCACATCGAGGCTGAGGAAGTCGCCATCAAGGTCCGCTTCCGCCTTGACGGCGTGCTGCATGAGGTTGCCAGCCTGGAGTCCGATCTGTGGAAAAAAATAATTTCCCGCCTCAAGGGCTTGGCGAAGGTAAAGATAAATATCATCAACCGCCCTCAAGACGGGCGCATTTCTATAAATACCAGCAAAGAAAGGATCGATATCCGCGTTTCCTTTTTGCCGACCGCCTACGGCGAAAGCGTCGTCATGCGTTTCTTGCGCTCGAGTTCGGTCGGCCTGGGTTTTGAGGAGCTAGGTATAAGGGCTTCGGCTTTCGAGCAGCTCAAGCGTGAGGTTGAGCGGCCGAACGGTATGATCGTCACTACTGGACCGACCGGATCAGGTAAGACGACTACGCTGTACGCTATCCTGAAAAAGCTTAATGACTCCGAGACCAAAATTATTACAGTGGAAGACCCGATCGAATATCAGCTCAAGGGAGTCAACCAATCGCAGACCGGTCCGAATTATACTTTTGCTCAGGCTCTGCGTTCTATCGTCCGGCAAGACCCGGACGTGATCATGGTCGGTGAAATCCGCGATTTGGAAACGGCCGAGGTGGCCATTCAGGCCGCACTGACCGGCCACGTAGTGCTTTCTACTATCCATACCAACGATGCGGCTGGCGCCGTACCGCGCTTCATGTCCATGGGCGTAAAACCCTTCCTTTTGGCTCCAGCCATCAACGCGGTCATCGGCCAGCGCTTGGTGCGGCGCATCTGCCAGGAGTGCAAGCAGGAGGTCGTGCCTTCGGCCGAGTATCTCCAGCGAGCCAAAGATCTGATCGAGAAGCTTCCCGCTGGGGAAAAATCAACGATCGATATGGACAACCTCAAGTTCTATGAAGGCAAGGGCTGCGACCGCTGCCAAGGCATCGGTTTCAAGGGCCGAGTCGGTATTTATGAAATAATGACCATGAACCCAGAAATCGAGAAGATGATCCTGTCGGGCAATGTCAGCGAATATGATATGCGTGATGTGGCCATGCGCTTCGGTATGGTCATGATGGCTCAAGATGGCGTCATCAAAGCGTTGATGGGCCAGACCAGCCTGGAAGAAGTCTTCCGTGTAGCGGAATAGGTTTCAAGGCTAAAGGCTAATTTCTAAAGGCTAAATGATAAAAACATTTAGAAATTAGCCTTTATAATTTAGACTTACTACATGTCTCAACACCAGTTTTTCGTCAAGCTTAAAGAGGATTACTCTTTTTTCAATCAGAGCCGCCGGGAAATAATCGGACGCGCCAATGACGCTTTGCACAAGTCGAAAGTATCTATTTTTACCCTGCACCGCGGCCAGGTGAAGGAAGCAGCCGCCATCCTTAAGGAAGTCGAGGCCGCGCTAGCCGCTTTGGAGCCGACCTTCAAGAAGACGCCGGCTTTGCGCTACGAAGGCAGCTACAAGGCCGCTTTGGAGGAATATGTCGAGGCCAAGCTTTTCTACAAAATCATGTCCGCCGGCGAAATCAGCCCGATCAAGGAGCTGAAAGTCGATTTTGACAGCTATCTGGCCGGACTTTGCGACACCACCGGAGAGCTGGTGCGCTTAGCGATCAAGGAGGCAACCAACGGACGCATCGATGAGGTCGAAAGGATCAAGGACATAATCACCGAAATCATGGCCGAACTGGTCGAATTCAATCTCACTTCTTATTTACGCACCAAATATGATCAGGCCAAGGGCAACCTGCGCCGGATCGAACAGATGGTCTACGAAATCAAGCTCCGCCATTAATACCTAGCATGACAGCTATTACCAAGGGGAAACTAGGGATAATCTACAGCTTAGCGGCCATGGTCGGCTTCTCGCAGTCGCTCCTGATTTATGTTGCCGCCAGTTTCTTCAAGCAGCAATCGGGCCAAGAAGACGTGGGCGGCTTTTATTTCGTCGCCTATCTCATCGTTTTGGTTTTGTTGGTCAATCTCCACAAATTCGTCCGGGTGTGGGGCAAGTCGCATATCTTGCGTTTGGCGATCACCGGCGAAATCATGTCGCTTTCCCTGATGCTGGTCGGCTATTCGCCTTGGATCGGCATCGTGGCGCTGATCATGTTCCTGATTTTCGACAGCCTGATGAATGTCAGCATGGATGTGGTTTTGGAGTCCTATTCACGAGACAATTCATCCGGCAGGATCCGCGGCATCTATCTGACCATCCTTAACGTCGGTTTCATTTTCGGCCCGAAATTGTCGAGCTGGATTCTGGAAAACTACGGCTTCGCCATGATCATAATAATGGTTTTGATCTTGAAGAGCCTTATCCTGCTCTTCGTTTTTTCCGGGCTGGGGCATATCGTGAATGGCCATCCGGACATCCGTTCGACCGTCAAGGAGCTTTTGGCCAAGGCTTGGCATCGCGGCAGCATCAAGAAAATCTATTATATTTCTTGCGCCCTGGAGTTCTTCTATGGCTTGATGATAATTTACTCTTCGCTTTATCTTAAGGACCTCGGCTTGAGCTGGGGGCAGATCGGCACGATCCTGATGATCATGCTGATCCCGTTCGTTTTTTTCGAATATCCGATCGGCTGGCTGGCTGACAAGAAGTGGGGCGAGAAAGAGATGCTCATCTTCTTTCTGATCTGGCAAGGTATTTTTACCGGCCTGCTTTATTTCATTACGGTTCCGTCAGTTTGGATCTGGTCCTTGGGCATGCTGGCGACGCGCGTCGGCGCCGCTTCGGTCGCCATCCTGCGCGACTCTTATTTCTACAAGCGGATTGACGGCGATGATGTCGACCTGATAGATTTATTCCGTACGGCTGCGCCCATCGGCTATATCATGGCCGCCGCGGCTTCAGCCATCCTGCTTAACTGGGTCGGGTTGCGCGAGCTTTTCCTGGTCAACGCCTTGGTGGTGCTGTCGGCAGTCGTGCCGGCTATCAGACTCAAGGATAATCTGAGCGAAGCCGAACAAAAGACACAATCATGAAAATCGCCATAATTTCCGATATTCACGACAATCTGGCCAATCTCGAACGCTGTCTCGATTGGTGCAACGGCGAGCAGATCGCTACGCTCATCTGTTGCGGCGATGTCGCCAACGCCGAGTCGGTGGACTTCTTGGCCAAACGCTTCAAGGGCATGATCCACCTCCTGATGGGCAATGCCGATAATTATGATGAAGCTATCATCAATAGCTATCCCAATATCAAATTCTACGACCGCAAGGGAGGCAAAATGGTAATCAATGGCAAGAAGGTCGGATTCTGCCATGAGCCGTATCACATCAAGCATCTGTTCCATCAGGCCAAATTCGACCTAGTCTTTTATGGCCACACCCACAAGCCCTGGGAGTCGGAAGAGCATGGCGTGCGCCTGATCAACCCGGGGACCTTGGGCGGGGTGTTCTACATGGCCAGCTTCGCTGTCTGGGATGCGGCTGAGGACAAATTAGAACTTAAGATACTTGAAGAATTGCCATATGGAAAAGATAAATACTAAATTCAAGACGGTTGCAGTAGCCGCTGCCAAAAGGGCCGGGATAATGCTGGTCAAAGAGTTCGAGCGCTTCGACCGTCAACAGATCGCTTTCAAGTCGCAGCATGAAGTGGTTACCAAATTCGATACGGCCTCCGAACGGATCATACGCCAGGAAATTACCAAGGCTTTTCCTGACCACGGCATCCTCGGAGAAGAAGAAGGCGCCGACGAGTCCAGGTCGGACTACCTCTGGATAATCGATCCGATCGATGGCACGACCAACTTCACTTTTCATAATCCGCTGTGGTCCATTTCTATCGCTTTGGCTTATCAAGGCCAGCCGATTGTCGGCGTCGTCTACCTGCCGGTCATGAACGAGATGTTCGTGGCAGTCAAGCATCAAGGGGCGACCCGTAACGGCAAGAAGATACGGGTTTCTGATCTGCGCGGCAACCGCTCGATCCACACCTTCTGTCACGGCTATATGGAAAATGATATCAAGCTGGCTTTGAAATATTATCAGAAACAGAAGCAGAGCCAATTCGATTGCCGCCAACTCGGCAGCGCCGCCCTGGAATTGGCCTACGTCGCCAGCGGCCGGGTTGATAGCTTGATGATTCCTGGTGCCAAGCCGTGGGACATTGCGGCCGGCATCTTGCTGGTACGAGAGGCCGGCGGCCAAGTGACGGATTTGGCTGGCAAGCCGTGGCAATTGTCCGATCGCAGCGTTCTGGCAACGAACACCTTGCAACATAACGACATACTGAAACTTATAAAATCGCTTTAAGATATATCGAAAGCAGGTCATGAGGCCTGCTTTTTTGTTGGGTTCGGGTTTATGATTTTTGCCGGGACTTCCATTTTTTAAAGATTCAAGCTAAGGTTAATCATATGGAAAAAATAATTTTTGCGACCCATAATAAGGGCAAGATCATCGAGATGAGGGCTATCCTTTCGGGGCTGCCGATAGAGATCATCGATGCTGAGGAGGCCGGAGTCAAGGAAGAACCGGTCGAAGATGGGGAGACATTCGAGGCCAATGCCTTGATCAAGGCGGGTTATGTCGCTACGCTGACCGGCGAATGGTCGGCTGCCGACGACAGCGGCATCTGCATCGATGCTTTGGGCGGCAAACCAGGCGTCCATTCGGCCCGTTGGGCTGGCGAGGGTGTCGATCTGGCTGAATTCACGTTGTCGGCGCTTGAAGGTGTGCCTGAAGCACGGCGGACAGGTTGTTTTGTCAGCTCGGCTGTCCTGGTCTCACCGACAGGTGAGCATTGGACGTTTACCGGTGAAATCAAAGGACGGATCGCCGACGCCCTGGCCGGTGAAGCCCATCCTAAGCTGCCTTATGACCGGATTTTCATTCCCGAAGGCTATGATGTGACTTTTGCCGAGATGAGCATGGAAGAAAAGAATGGCTTGTCTCATCGCGGCCGGGCATTCAGGGAGCTTCGCGAATGGCTTGAAGCTTATTTACGGAAAAATAGTTGATAAAAACCTCGTCCTTGGGACGAGGTTTTTTAATCAAGGGGTAGTGGAGGCTAATCTGCCAGGACCTTTGGGATCAAATCCTTTGCTGACTTCATCTCCGTCACTGAAGCCGTCCTTATCCGAGTCGGGATCAAACGGGTCAGCGGCGTAGAGCGCTTCTTCCAAGTCGCTTAGACCATCATTGTCTGAGTCGCCAGCTATGGCAGGCGTCTTGAAAATCGTGAAGTCTTCGGGTGCGAGAATGTTCTGCGGCTGGTTGAAATTATGGAATCCGATTTCCCCGGCTAGCTTAAGATTCGGACCAGCAGTATCCGAGCTTCTGGCAGTCGTCTGCTTTTCGATGTCGCTGAAATCAAGGCTAAGCGAATAGCTGAGCTTGTCTAGCCTGAATGTCTGGGCGTCTATCCATAAGCTAACATCTATCTTTTTAATCACTTTTTCCGCCTGTAAAAAATAGGCTTGGTTTTTAGGAAGCCCGAGCTCCTCGGCTAACTGGCCAGGCGCTCCGGCAAATGTCTGGGCAGCCAAGCCGGCAGCTTCTTCCAGCGCTGGACCCAACCGACTTTTGTCTATCTCGACTCTGATGCGGTAGGTCTCGTGGCCGTCCAACCGTTCATTTTCAAGCTTGGTGAAAGCCAATAGCTTGTGAGATGTAATGATCAAGCCGACCTGTTCCTTGAACAAGCCCCACTCTTGAGGACTTATCCGGGACAGCTTGTCCAAGCTAGCGCTGGAAGAACCTAGCTGCCCCATATTGGAAAGATACCATTTTCCGGACATTGATCCATCGGCTAATTTTGCCAGCGGCGATGGCCAGGCGTCGATTTTGAAGTAGATGTCTTTGCCGATAGCGATGCTTGAGCCGTGCAGCCCTGATTTATCATTGCTGGTCTTAACGTCTATGTCGGCCATCAACTCTTTGCGCAAAGAAGCCGTATCGGCGTTGTCGATTTTGCTGTTGAGCTTGCCGGACAGTTCGATGATGGCTTTTTCGTCGGTGGCGGACAAGCCTTGGTCCGGTGATGCTTCGACGCGGGGTGAAACAGGAGTGCTTGACGGGGACGAACTGGCATAGATTCGCTCGCCCAAGACTTGGCCCGGTCGGTCATCGAACAGGCTTTTGAGAATAGAATCGCGGGCAACTTGCCGATCAAGCGAGAGGGACAGGGACAAATCAGCACGGCTGCTGTAAGTATCGACGTCGGACATAGCAGACAGCATTAGCCCGATGATCCGTTCAGGAGATTTGGGCAGTATGCTAATAATGCTTTTCCGGTCTAAAGAATATAGGGTTACCCCGGAAAGTATTAAGGCGATAAAGAAAATGATTGATATTTTTGGCATCATGACGGCGTAAATTGTTCAAATAAAAAAACGAAAAGCCGTTTTTATTAACATAAATATAGCACATGCGCGCCTATGGCGCGAACAGCCAGCAATTTCTGCGAAAAAAGCATAAAAAAACTCGGACCGGCAAGATCCGAGTTTTTTTATTTGGATAAAGCGTCAATATATCGGAGTCACGACGTATGTAAGATTGTTGGAATAGTCGCCAGTCTGTTGCAAGCCGCCCACCTCGATCTGATAGCCGATCTTGGCTACGCCCTTGCCCTCAGCCAAACCATCGGCTGGTCCGTCGTGGTACATCACCTCGGCAGGAGTCGTCGAAGCCAAGCCTTTCCAGAGGCTGTCGCCGAAGAGGTCTCCGCCGAACAGCGAAGCATCGTCAGTCGTAAAGCCGAAGTGGCCGTAGGTCCATTCGGCGTCCAGTATTGAGGATGGAGCAGTCCAGGCTTGGGGGGCGGATGAGGTTCCGTTAATGAATGAATCGATGTCGGCGCTTCCGCCAGACATCAGATTCTGGTCTTGCTGGATGGTTACGGAAAATCCTTCGGTGGCGTTGGTTATGACGCGGAGTTCCTGGGCGGCGATTTCGGGAGTATTGATCGACAGATCGCCGTAGGCGATCGATGTTGTGGCGGTGGCCAGCGTGGTGGTCGCGCCGTTGACCGTGGTACTGGTGGAGAGCGGCCTGATTTCGAAAGTCAGGGTAGCAGGAACATCAGCTTGGGCGACTATGCTGTCGATGATCGCGACCATGGCCTGGCTTGATTCTATGATAGCGTCGCCAGAGTCTCTGGTAGAAACTTCGATTATCTGGCTGCCTGCGGTTCCGGGGTTGGCTACATCAGAAATGATGATCGAGAATGTTCCAGTCGCGATCGGAGCGTTGGCGACGCAGAGGGCCGTCGAGGAAGCCGGCGAATCAGCATCGGTGTTTGCCGGACAAGAGACGTTTGGCAGGAGAATGCCGCCGAACCCTACCGGCAGGATGACGCTGAAGTAGTCGCCAGCAGCCAGCGCAGTCTTGGTCGTCAATGTCACAGTGTGGTCAGCAGCGGCTCCGACCGCGGAGTCGGTCAAAGTGTCGCTGACCGACGTAAGCGGACTGGCGTTGACCACAATGACACGTCCGTTGGCGACCACCAACGAGATTACGGTGCAGATGGTCAATAATTTTTTAAGCTTCTGCATAGGCTTATCTTTTGATAATAAAAATTCGTTCTCAGGAGATTTCTGTGGTCAAATCAAGCTTCTGTTTCCGCAAATAGTTTTTCCTGCTTAGACGGATATCTGTGCATTTTTTCTGCGAAATAACATTGATTAGGGTTATTTCGCAGAAAAAATAGCTACGATCCCGTATGCGCGATAAAAACTATTTGCGGAAACGGAAGAATCAGCCACAAGTTATCTGAAGAACTAAAAAAACTATGGCAAATTGTCCCATAGCATATTGAAAATGAATCTTTGATTGTCGGCATGGTTGCCATCTTCGATTACTAAGGCCACCATATCATCCCAAGAGATGGACAGGACGCGATTGCCGGCGATAATGGCGTTGTTTCGGAATACTTTGCCGGCAGCAACCATTTTGATCTCCGTCTTGGATTTTCCGGACAAGCTGCTAATCGTGCCAGACTCGGCGATTATCCTGGCGGAGATGGTCGAGAGTTTTTTGGCGGCTTTGGCGGCGAGGTCGGCAGGGAATGAAGCGAGGCCACTGTCGGCGGAGCCGTAAATCAGGATGGTGCCGGTCTCCGAACCGATGAAATCAAGATAGGTCTGCCAAACCTGGTCCCGTCCTTCGAAGTAAAGCACGCGCGGCTTGCCGCCCTTCTTGCCTTGCAAGGCCTTGAGTTCGGGCATCAAGTCGGCAAAAACCCGCTCTTTTCGGCGGATCGATTCCATCATGCTTTCCGGGTCGGCCGGGATGATCACCCTTCTCGCGCCCTCGGTCGACTCCTCGACGTAGCCTTTGTCTTTGAGACTTTCCAGGATGTCGTAAGTGCTGACGCGATGGATGTTGGCCGCTTGGGCGATGTTTTGGACGCTGGAAGCGCCGAGTTGCAGGGCGGCCAAATATACTCTGGCCTCCTTTTCGTTCAACCCAAATTGTTCCAGCTGCCGTGGATTGAGCATTAGCTCGGATTTAATGTAGAAAATCTACTACAATAATTATATATAAAATATTGATAAATGTAAACAAGGCTAATTATAATATAAAAATAAGGTATATTATAACATAAAAGTGTAGAATTTTTGTTACATAATGTACAAAAAACCTACACTTGTTTAGTGGCCGGCGCAAGGGCGCAGCCGGGGGTCCCGCACCTGATCAACAGGCGAGTTGATATATGTATATAAATTATTACATAAATAAATAAAATTATCAATTAATATAATTTTATTGCTAATATAAAATAATAAAAATTAATATAATTATGTAGGTAATATATTACATTTATAAGAATTTTACTCAATATGCAATTGCGAATATAATTAAGGCATAATAATAAATACCATATGGCAAACAAAAGGCCTTTTTTGCGAGATTTCTATTATTTTACCGACACCAAGCTGATCAGGAAGCATTATCTTGAGTGGATGCTGTTTGATCAAGCGGTTGAGTCCGGGGGCAGGGTCAAAAAGCCTCACTATGCCAAGAGTCTGGATGATCTTTTGCCTTTAGCCCAAATGATGGCCGCTCCGGTTTTCTTTCTGGTTGAGCCGACCTCCGCGCTCATGTATGTTCCCGTTACTTTGGTCAGCAAGAAAGCCTCAATCACTGTTCTGGCGACCCCGGATAGTGGGGCTGATGTTTCCTGCTTTCCTAGTGAAGTGGCAGGAGCTTTGGGCATTGATATCGATAAGCTCAAAAAAGCCAAGGCCTTTGCCGGACCGGATATGTTCCAGGTCGATTCTTTTCCTTCAAAGATTGGGATCGTTGTGGGCAGCGCCAAAGAGGGGGTGGTTGGAACCGTGGACTTCATCAAGCGCAAGGACGCTCGTTCGCTTCTTGGGTGGAACACTTTTTTCGGGACGCATGAGGTCGTCTTCAGTCCAGCCGAAGGTATAAAATATCGTTTATCGCTTGATTAGAAAAATATCTGGCAAGCAGCAAAAGCGCCGAAAGGCGCTTTTTCGGTTGACGGACAATGAACGGCAACCAGTCCGCTTAACCTGGTCTTAATGAAAGAGTGGCTTAGTTAAATCAAAGGAGCTAAATATTAAGAAGCAGTATGAAAAAGTTTATCCTTTTTTTTCGCGGGGGCACACCGTCGCCGGAAAAAAAAGATGAAAACATGAAAGAGTGGAATGCCTGGATGACCAATTTGTTCAAAAGCGGAGTTATCGAGTCCGGCTTGCCGCTTACGGATGAGGGCGTGGCCGTGACTGAGGGCGGAGTCCGAAAGTTCCACGAAGGCAGCCATGATGTCTCCGGTTATCTGATTATCAACGTCCACTCGTCTGAAGAGGCGGTCGAAATCGCCAAGTCGGCGCCGCATATCGCCATGGGCGGATCGACAGAGGTGAGAGAGGCAATGCCCATGAGCATGTAGCCGCGTTGCGCTACTTGTTGGTGTCATGCTATTTTTCTGGTATAATAAATAGTGACTAAAATAAGCTCACTATTATGAAAAAGGTCAGTCTGGGCGCCTATGTGATGATTATCGTCGCAGCAGTCGCTGTCATCCTCTCTGTTTCCTTGTGGTATGCTACCCCTTGGAAGTCGTGGCGCGGTTCGAAGAATCCGGTAAAGAAGGTCCGGATGCAGCAGCCGCCAGCCGGGCAGCAAGTGCCGGTAACTCCGCCACCGGTCAAGTAATCAGAAATTTTCAATCGTTGATTAAGCCGCCCATACGGGCGGCTTAATTATTTTTTAATTTTTTCTGCTATAATATTTATAGAATTTAAATTAAGCAAACTATATGAAAAAAATCGGATCTGGCCTCTCGGTGATGTTCTTCGTCATCCTGATCGCCGCCATTCTCCCAGCTTCCTTGTGGTATGCCAGCCCTTGGAGCTCATGGCAACCCACAGGCAAAACTAAAAGAACGGCCGTCAACCGCATGGCGCCAGCTTTCGCCTTGAGTGTCAGCAAAGTGGCGGGACAACATTATGGCAAGCTCGGCCAACCGACAGAGGGCGCGGCCGCACAGCCTGTCACCAGTCCCAACGCGGCTCTCTCCTCGATCGCTCCGGCAAGGGGCGTGGCTTTAGGCATGGGTGGCGGCGGCGCGGCCGCTGCTGACGCTAAGATGGCTATCGGCATCATGCCACCGGCTGAGTTCAAGAATTACAAATTCGAATACAAGGGCGAGTTGGCCGTCGGGTCATCAAGCGTCGAAGTCATGCGCCGGATAAAGACGATAAGCACCAGTGTTGATGCCGGCAGCTTGTTGTCCAGTCTGAACTTCGGTCCGGCTGACCTGTCTTCATTCAGCGGAATGCTGATGCAAAGCGCCAGTTTCGTCCAGAAGGATGATCTCGGCTATAATATCAATATTTCCTTCGATGACGGGTCGGTGTCTATCGGCCAGAATTGGGAGACTTGGCCAGCAGGCAAGTGCGGTTCCGATCAGGCCTGTTATGAGGCGCAGAGAATCAAGTACGAGGAAATACCTTCTGATGCCGATGCTGTCGCTATCGCTGACGCCTTCGTCAAAGAGCATGGCATCAACACCTCAGCCTTCGGTGCGCCCGAGGTCAATAACTATTGGCGCTCAAGCTACGACGCCGCTCCGAACAAAGCTGATTACTATCTGCCGGAAACGGTCGAGGTTGTCTATCCGTTGGCAATTAGCGGCCAGAATGTTTATGAAGAATACGGCGCGCAGAAGCAAGGGTTGACTATTTCGGTGCACATCAAGACTAAGCGTGTCGCTGCCGCTTATGGTTTGACCACTCAGACTTATGAGAGCTCCGCTTATGATGTTGAGACCGATGTCAAAAAAATCCTTTCTTATGCTGAGACCGGCGGCGTGAACAGCTATCGCTCCGAAGGGGCCAAGACGGTCACCGTAGAATTGGGCGAGCCGGTCCGCGGCTTCATCAGGTATTATAATTACATGAACATCGCCTCAATCAAGGCTTTTAACGAGGAACTTCTGGTTCCGGCGCTGATTTTCCCGATCAAGGAAATACCGAAAGATGATCCGAATTTTTATCGCCGAGCGGTTATCGTGCCTTTGGTCAAGGAAGTGCTTGACGAAAGAATCAACAGCCAGTCAGGCCCTGGCGTTCCGACTCCCCTTTTGATGAAAGGGGCGGTAGAGCCGGCAGCCGCAGTTGATGTGAAAAAATAATAAATATAAGACAGCCGGACCGAAATGGGCCGGCTGTTTTTATTACCCAAGCTTATGAATAGATTGGATTCTCTTAAGCCTAAAGTCCGACGCCTGGCCTTGGCCCTTATGGCCGAGTGCCGGCGCCAAGGATTGTCCGTGGTGATAACGCAGACGCTGCGCACGGTCGAAGAACAGAACCGGCTTTATGCTTGCGGCCGGACGACACCAGGCAAGGTGGTGACCCAGGTGCGCGGCGGCTTCTCATTTCATAACTATGGCGTGGCCTTTGATTTTTGTCCGGTCAAGGCTGGCAAGGCTGATTGGAATGATTTGAAATCTTTTGACCGCATCGGCGCAATCGGAAAGAGTGTCGGGCTGGAGTGGGGCGGCAGCTGGAAATGGTTCAAGGACCGTCCGCACTTCCAGTACACGGACGGATATGCCATCGAGGATTTTCTTCAAGGGAATATCGACTGGCAGAGGTTTGCCTAAAAAAACAGCGGAGCTCACTTGGGTGGCTCCGCTTGGTTGCGGGGTTTATCGGCCGATGGCGGCGCGACGGGGAAGGAGGTCGGGAAGCAGTCCTGCATTAGATCCTCTTTCGAAGAGGCTGATGACTTTCCGGTTTACCGGATGTCTGGCGGTCTCTTTGAGATAGAAGATGTAGTCTCCATTGTGAGTCAGGCTGATGGCAATCTGCTTGTGGCCGAGAAAGTTGTTGGGGAAGAAATCGCGGCGGTATTTGCGCTGATCAATGGAAATTCGGTCATCTCTGACCATGCGCCTGTGCTGGCTTTTGGTGGCCTCGGTGACCAAGGCAAAGGCTTGGTCCATCGTCAGGACCGGGATGGCGGCGGCCTGGAGATGCTCCAGGACCAGGATGATCGCCACTTCTTTGTTGCTGGCTTTTGTCGGAAATTTTCTCAACTTTTTCTCCTTCCAGGTGGTATAAGGTGCAGTGGTTATATATTATACTGATTTTTTATATTTTGTCAAGAGGTAAGCAGCGCAGCTGCCACAAACAAAGGCTCGACTCATTACCTGCGGTCTGGTTTTTCTTATAATATATAGCAGCAAAACCTAGCGTTTATCGGCAGATTTTAATAAATCGGAAGCGGATAAGGCTAAATCGTTAGCAATCCCTTCCAGGCATTTTCAAAATACGCTATAATAAAGGGGATAATTAACTTAATCTTTGAAACCCTATGGCAAAGATGACTAAATCGGCACTCGTCGCCTCATTGGCTGACAAGACCGGTTTGAGCAAGAAGCAGGTAGACGGCTTTTTCGCCGCTTTATCTGAGATGGCTTACAAAGAGGTCAAGAAGGCTGGCGAATTCGTCGTTCCAGGCTTCGGCAAGATGGTGAAGGCTAAGCGCAAGGCACGCATGGGCGTCAACCCTGCAACCGGCGCTAAGATCAAAATCGCTGCCAAGACCGTCGTCAAGTTCCGCTTGGCAAAGGCCGCTAAGGACGCAGTACTTTAGTCGATCTTAGAATCATACTCCGCAAAATCCCGCCTTAACCGGCGGGATTTTGCTTTGCTTGCGCATCCGCGATGTAAGCGCTATCATTTCCGTATGAAAATGCGCCGACTCAAACAGAATAAATACGAGCAGCGGATCGACGCCGAGCTCGACCTGCATGGCTACACCCAAGCTGAGGCCAGGTCGTTGCTGCTCGAGCTTCTTGATGAAGCGCGCGATTGCGGTTATCGTCGCTTGCGTATCGTGACGGGCAAAGGGCTGCATTCGCCTGATGGCGTCGGCGTGATCAAAGAGCTGGTTGAGAATATGCTGACCCGGGCAGGCCATCGTTTTACGGAGGGTAAACTCAATGAAGGGGGCGGCGGCGTGCTGGTCGTTACCTTGACATGGTAGTCTGACTCCGGTATCATTGATCGGGTGCATTCCGCACCAAGTCGGAGCACGAAACCAAATTCGGGAGGTAGGTAGTGGGAGCGAAAGTTTTGCAAATGAGGCGTGGCGATGATATGAGGCAGCAGATTGCGGAGGTTAACGGCGAAGAATCGGAAAAGCAGGCTAAGCGGCAGTTCGAAATCTGTCTGGAGCAGTTTCTCAAAGGAGAATCATGCAGCCATATAGCCTGGCAACTGAGACGTTCGGCCGCAGGCAGTTTTTATAGCCATTTGGCTCAAGCACTGGAAGTCTGCCAAAGAAGGACTCTGTCGAATGACAAACGCAATTATCAGATATATCTCAATCTGAATCTGGCCGCTTCCTCCCTTGATCCCGAGGACAGCGAGCAACAGCTGATTTACCGCCGGACTTATGATTTGGCGGATAACGAGATCGACATCTTCAGCTGAGCGCTGAAATCCTCTAGGGCCAGCAAGTCTGGCCCTATTTTTTTTGAAACGAAAAACTCCGCCCTTGGGCGGAGTTTTTGAATCTCAGTTATTTTACCATCAGGTCGAAAGTATAATTGGAAATGCCGGTACCGATTGTCCTGATCATCTCGTCGGTGTCGTATTGGCTAGTGAAAAGATAGCGCTTGCCATCCTTGGGGTTCACGTACCATGATTGGCCGAGATCTTCGACCTGCAGAAGGACGCGTCCCTTCAGTTTTTCCGTTGCCGCCGAATTGATCGGCCAAGCTCCGTAACCGAGCGGATTGAAACCCGATTTGACTTCGAGAAAGTCGCTGTAGCGGTCGTTGTCAGAGTTGAAGTTGTACGGCTTGGTGCCGATTGCCTGCTCATAGTTGTCGGTCAGCCCGTCCATGTCGCTGTCTGGGCCGAATGACCGGGCTGTGCCAGGGATTAACCCTCTCAAGGCGGCGTCGGTAATGCCAGAACTCTGGCTCAAAAGGACATCGAGGGCTTTCTGTCCGTGTCCGAGGTAGATGATTTTCTGCGAAAATGGAGAGACGTAATAAGCTTCTCCATTGCCCTGGACCTTAAGGATAATCTGTCCCTTGAGTCTCTGGTAGAGGCCCTGGTTTTTGATGTTAAAGTCTTTGCCGTAAGCGTCGCAAAAGCTGGTGCAAGTAAGCTGCACGGTCTGGTTGGGCTGGCTGGGGCAGTCAGCAGTCGCGGCAGTCAGCGGTAAGGCTAAAAGCGCGGCAGCCGCAGCCAGCCAAGAAATGAATTTGGCCATAATAATTGGATAGCCATGGGGAACTATCGGAAAAATAGTTGATGGATCAGGTTATAACAAAATGGCTGATTTGTCAATCCTTGTTGGTGGCCTAGGGCAAATCGTGTTAAAATATATTCAGTAACTAATAATGACCATGCTTAAAAATTTTCGAAAGACATTCTTCCTGTTAATGCTTGTTGCCGTTGCTATTCCGTTCGGCGCCTCGGCTCATGTGCCTTTTTTGGAGGGTAATGCCGCTAACCAGCAAGAATTATCAGCATTACGCCTGGAGAGTGCCGAGATGATCCCTGACCCCAACCAGCAGTCTCTGGCGGTCTATGGCAAATTGAAGCATCCGGGAGAGGTCGATGCCTATAGGTTTCAGCCGACGATTTCCGGCGTCGTATCGCTAGAGCTTTTGGTCCCAGCCTGGCCGGGGATGGATAATTTTTTTCCGGAATTGCTGGTAGTCGGATCTGGAGTCGGAGACCGCATCGGCCGCCCTTTGCCTACTAGCTTGATGCTCCCCAGCGGACTAACCGGTTTCGTGCTCAACAATCAATTGTTACGGCCTCGCCATATCATGTTGGAACCCTACAGCTTGGAGCGCCTGTATAACGGCGAGAAGATTGAGTTGGAGGTGTCGGCGGGGACGACTTATTATCTGGTAGTGACTGAACCGTCGCGCCGGATCGGGGTTTACAGCCTGGCTGTCGGGGACAAGGAAAATTTTCAGAGTCAGCCGTTGTTCGGGGTTTTTATAAACGTACTTAAGATGAAGCTAGGGCTTTTGGACGGCGTTTCGGTGCCGTGGCTTGATCTGGTTTCCGAATTTCTGGTCATGCTCGGTTTGGCCCTGCTCTTTTTTGCCGGCCGGCATCTTTATTTGAACGGTTTTACGATTTCCGACCCCTCAGGGCTGGAAAGTATTTTCCTTCAGACCCGTTCAAAATCATTGCGCGGTTTCGGGCTAGGCCTCGGTTGCTGGTTCGTCGGTCAGGGCTGGTTCAATCGTCTGGGCTGGTTTTCGCAGACCGGGTTTTTCCAATTAACATTCTTTATCTTACTCGTGCTTCTTTTCCTGCTTCTGGTCAGGAAGTTCAAGGCCGACTGGTGGCTGGTCAAACAGCATGGCACGGAGCTGTCGGAGGTCAGACGGCCCCGGCGTTTCCGTTTCGGGTATCGCCTTTACCAGACTGTTTGGAGCATCTTGCTGGCGTTGGCCGTTTGGCAGAATTTCATAAATAAATGATCGCTTAAAAAAACACCGCCGTAATCGGCGGTGTTTTTTTATTAGTCTCGATGTTCTTCGTTGCTGTCGCTGCTCCTTCTTTCTTCGTATCTTTTGGAATCCTGCTCTCGCCTCTGTTCGGTTATCCGTTCGTCCTCTGGCCTCTCTTCCGATCGGGTTTCAGCCGGTTTGTTTATTTCTTCCTGCCTGTCTGGCGACTTTTCACTCGACGAGGCGATGAAGTGGTTTCCGGTATTAGTCAGGGCAGTCGTGGTATCGTATATTTTCTGGAAGCTTTCTTTGTCACCTTGCTTGATTGATGATTCGGCTTGGTCGACTTTTTTCTCAAGGTTCTTGATGAATTTTTCAGCTTTCGGATTGGGTTTCTGCTTCTGCTTCTTTTCCTGTTCTTTCTTGAAAGACTCCACGCGCTTCTTCATCTGCTTGAGCGATTCCAGATCTTTGGATTTTTCAGATTTTTCTTTGGCTGTAGTCGAGGAAGCGGTGGCAACGGGGACGTCAGCTGGTTTAGAGGTGGTGCTGATAACGGCAGCCGAAGTCGAAGCCGGTTTTCCACGGACGGTGGAGGAACGCTGTTTCTTGGAGAGGCTCTTCAGGAAGGCCTTCTGTTGCTCAAGATTTTCAAGGGTATTGGCAACGGCATCAACGATTTTCTCATCATCGTCCAGGGAGAGGTTGACGGCGATGCGTTCAAGGTCTTGGGAGTGGCGCTGGTTTTCAGATCCCAGCTGCTCGATTATCTTCTCCTGCTCGTTCTCGTTTTCCATGGAATCGATATCTTCGTTGGCTGATTTGATGTTTTCATTAGCTTCGCCCAGGGTCAGGTCCAAATCGTCGCTGATCAGTTTCGGATCGTTCGAGCCGCTAATCAGGGTGCGCGCCTCAGCGAAGCGCCTGGAAGCGAACTTGGCTTGGAGGGCGGGCTGAGATGCTGCTTTCTTCGTCACTGACTTTTCTATGTTTTCCAGAGTTCGTTTTATCGGATAGAGACGGCTTTGGCGGTTGACCTTGTCACTGGAGTAAGCGTAAACGCCGGTGCTGCTGAGGCCGATCAGCATGATCAAGCCTGAGGCCAGTCCAGCCTGCCAGCCTTTGGCCATGGAAAGATCGAATTCCTGCCAGGCCTGCGATATCTGGATACGCCATAAATTGAACCTGATCTTCAGATCGGCTTTGCGTGATAATTTTTTCTTGGGCAGGCTGCCAAGCAGCTTTTCGAGCGGTTGGTTCATGGTCTTAGTTAATTCTTTTTCTTAATTCCTCCAGCGCGCGGCTGATCTGGGTGCGGACTGCGCCCTCCTCCTTGTCCAGCACTTTCGCTATTTCCTGGTTGTCCAGGCCGTCGACGAACCGGAGCAAGAGCACCTCGCGGTGATATTGGTTCAGTTCATGCATATGCTCCATCACCCTTTCAAGTTCTAGCTTGGTTTCGATCGAGTAGCTTTCGCGCTGCGGCGCCTCGATGGCCTCGATCAATTCGGTTTCCCGGTTCGAGGTCTTGTAATGGTTGATCAGGTGATTTTGGGCGATTTTGTAAATCCAAGCCTGAAAAGGCCGACCCTGGTCGTAGCTGTCAAAGTTTTTCAAAGCTTTGATGAATACTTCGGAGGTCAGATCTTCGGCCAAGGCTTGGTTGAAACCCACTCGATACCAGAAATAAGTATAGATCTTATCTTTATACTGATTGTAGTATGCAAGGAAGTCAGCTTGGGCTTTCTTTGGCATATCTGCTTTATATTACAGTAACACACTAATTTTGTTACAAAGTCAGAATACTATAATATTTTTTGAAGTATTTGGCAAATAAAAAGGCCTCCCGACCTATATCAATCGGTAGGCCTATCCTTAATGGCAGTTGGCGATGCTGCGATTTTTCCTGGAAGATAATGGGGCGGCCGAGCCGGGAAAAGCCAGCATCATCAGCTGCCATTGCTGGACATGCTCCTGAGCAATGATTTTCAGATGATGCGGGTACTATAAAATATAACCATTAAACAATGATTAAGGGTGTGCCGATATGGCAGCTACGCTAAGACGCAATAAAAAGGCTAGCATCAGGACTATTAGCAGCGATACCGGGATGAAGCTGAATTTTTTCAGATAAAGTCGCATATATGTTTGGTTACTTACATAATAATACAGAGAAAGCCGGAAAATGTTACAGTTGACTTAAATCCGCTTTACGGCTTTAATGTATGCAAGCTAGTCGCGATCTTTATTCCAAAAGAAGGGGGTGATGACTGTGGATCAGCAATATGCAGCATTGAAGCTGTTTTCTGAAAAGATGATAGTTTCAGCCTTATCGGCAATAAATTGCTTTCTCGAACCGATTACTCTGGATTTCCCTGAATCCGGACCGCCGCTTGGCTACGTGGATTTGCCATTCGTAATCGAATTCAAGAAAGAGGGTGTCATGGCCAATTGCAACGTATTTTTCGACCCCAAGGGTCTGGCTGCCGGCACCATTGTCATCACTGATCATTTCGAAGGGAGGTTCTGGTTTTTTAGCTATGTCCACGGCAAGCTGTGTAGTACTGCAGAGCTGCGCCAGGCAGGCAATTGCTAGGACGACGCCGAGCGGCAACGCTCGGCTTTTTTTCATTTGCCGAAATTTTTTTTGGGTAATATAATGAAAACAACTCGATCTCGTCCTTTGCAAAGGGGGTAAGTATGGAAAATGATGGTTCATCTGGAGACCTAGGTAAGCGGATTAGGGAAACAATGGAACGCAGCCGAAGTCTGTTGGAGAATGCCGGCTTGCCAAGGGAGGTGAAAGGAAAAACGGCGGCATTCGTCTATTTTAACGGGGGTCTCAGTGAGTTTATGGTTGATGGCTTAGAGGTGGTCAGTTGCACGATCAACAACCGCCGGGCCGGCACCAGAAAAGAGCACTATGTCCAGCTGGTGACCACGCCTTGCATCTTCGAAGATGCTCCAGTCCTATTTTTCAAGATTGCTACCAGTGAAAAGCCATGGGAAGGGCCGCCGAAAGATATTTTCGAATGTGTCTGCACCACGTCCAAGGGCATCACTGTAGGTTATTTGGTCCTGTTTTGATCAATCCTGATCGAATGCGGCTGCCTCATGTGAAGGCAGCCTTTTTTTATTTGACAACCGGCCGATAATTGTTAATATGTGTTTGCGAGTGGAATGCTTGATGAGAACGGAAAGTCAGGATTGGATAATCTAGTGCGCATCATCGCCGGGCCCCAAGTAGCGGCGAGCGAACCGGGCTTGTACACATCGCCGGCAAGGCACGTACATCGGGCCTGAAACCGACCCGAAGGGTCGCCTACGACGTCCTTTGTGGACCAAGGCCGCCAGCGGACACGTCCCTGGCAAAAGGCCGAAACTCTCACCTGGATGAGAATATTCCTGGGGGAGGCAGCACAACAACCGCGGAGCGCAGCTCCAACGCCTATTATCCTATTGCGCGGCGTACGCTGCCGGACCAATCCGCTCGGTCAATACGACGAATCGGAAATTCCGGTACCTGACTAGATGGGCGGTAGCAGTTCATTTTCAAAATCCGTGAGGCCGGAACAACGGCCTCGCCCGTATCGAGATCCACAGCTAAGGTTTAAGCGGCTTACATGCGCACAAGCCCACCGAAGCTTGGACTGTCCCTGATTCTAGGGCCAGAGGTACGTTCTTATCTTCACTCGCAGCCTCTTCTTCACGGAAGAGGCGTTTTTTTTCATAAGTAAAAGCCCCGCTTCCGCGGGGC
>JAAXUA010000007.1 GCA_013336275.1 Candidatus Falkowbacteria bacterium | reverse complement strand
CGACGTAGGAGTCGGCCGCCTGGTCGGTGTCCCAGGCGATGTCGATGGTGGTGTTGCCCACGTTGGCGGTCGAGACCGAACCCGGGATGATGGCTGGGCCGGCTTGGGTGGTGAATGAGTAGCCGTCGCTGCCGCTGGTCGAGGTAGAGACGGCGCCTTGGACGTTGATCGATTGGACTATGAAATAATATGTGGTAGCCGGGGTCAAGCCGGAAATGACAACTTGGTGCCGTCCATATGGAGTTGTGGTGGCGCGCAAGGTGGCCACTCCAGTTGAGGTGGCTGAGGAAAAATCACCACCGGTTATTTCCTGGTAATAAACCAGGGAGTCTGCAAGCATATCAGTATCCCAAACGATGCTTGCCTGGGTAGTATAGATGGAACTGGTACCGACACCGGAAATGGTAGCCGGGGTCAGCGCGGCCACCATCCCGCCTCCGCCCTCGCCGGCATCCTGGATGCCGTTAGCTTTGCCGTTAACGGTCTCTGAGACATAAGAAACATTGCCCTTGGCGTCTTCAACCGTGACACGGTAGTAGGTGACCGTGTCAAAGGACATCGTGTTGTCACCGTAATAGTTAGTATCAATATCGTCGATAGTATCCAACAAATTGAAATTGACGTTATCAGTCGAACGCCAGATGCCATAACTTCCGAAACCGACAGCCGGAGCGGCTGGTTTCTGCCAGGCCAAAAAGAGACGGTACTCATCCGGTTCGGCCAGCATATTCGAAGTGTCCTGAACCATGAAGGCTATCGGGGTCGGTGGCAAAACAACGTTGATGATACCCGTAACATTTTGAAAACTATCTTTGAACTGGGTATAAATGCTTGATGGTTTGCCAGCCAGATTGAAGGTTGTCTCAGGAGTGTACGTAGCCCAGGCGCCATCGGCAACATCAGACTGAAGTCCCAGACGCATCATGATGTCATTATCGTCGGTGACGTCCAACGCAACCTGGTTAGTCGTAGTGGCGGCATTAACAATGACCGGGTTGACGCCAAAGGTAGGGGCAGCCGCATCAAGAGCAAAGGCATTAGAGCTGGTGGCAGCCGTGGCATTAGCTGCTTCATGGTCAGAAATAGTCAGCCTGATCCTGGCCTGGGCGGACGAGGTGGACAGATAGCCGGGACTCCAAACCGCAACGTATGGTTGTTGATCGATCGGATTGCCAAAGATGGCGGTACCCGAAGCGATACGCCCTGGATCGATATCCACCGCCTTGGAGGTTGTGGCATCTTCCGGCAAGCCGCTTGAAATGAGCTGCCAGCTGGCCCCATTATCGAGAGAATATTCGAAAGAGGGCCAGACCTTTCCCTGGTTCTCTGCTGAGCCGGAGGTTGTGTCTGGGTCGCGCGGCTTATAGCTGATCGCGACTGTCCCGTCATTGTTCTGTATCGCCTGGACGCCATAGACCGGGTCCAGTTCTGGCGGAGCATTAACGACGTATTGGACTTGGACTTGATCCATGACCGGAGCATAGGCGCCATCCGAGTTTAAAGTCACCTTATACTGGAACCAGCGATCACTGAGCCCGTCCGACAACGAATTTCCTGAAACTGTTTCAAGAGCAGCTGAGGGGCAACTTACGATCAGTCCCGATTTCTCACATCCCTCGGCCTGATTAGCCGGATAGGAAAAATTATACCACTGGGCGGAATCAAGCGAATTGGATGTCGAAGCAGTGCGAATGGACAGGACAATGCTCGTCCCCGTAGCTAATGTGCTCTCTCGCCAAGACAGTGACCCCATGACATTGCCAGCGCTAGTCGTATCATATTTATTCGAAGTCAGCGTGCCCGCTGAAGCATAGCCGCCATAGGCGATATTAATATCCTCAACAGTAGCCGTGCCAGCAATCTGGACCTTCCATCGCAAATCAACACCGGGTCCAGGAAAATAAAATATGACGTCTGGAGTTACCTGATGCCAATCCGTACCCCCGTTATTAGACAAGTAATACGCTACATTGCCGGTTCCTGGCGTGTCGTTCTTGGTCAAAGTCGCCCAACCGATACTAGTTACTGACGAATTTAATTTGAGCGACTGAGCGGTCGTGGTCGCCGGGGTATCTTTGAAAAAACTAGTTAGATTTTTGTCACCGGCGATATACAGTTTGCGACTGACCGTATCGTAAGACAAGTCATAAAACCCCTTGGCGGACCAGGATGGCATCGCATCCAGATAGGAGGTGCGGTATTTGATAACGCCTGCCTGATAATCGACTATGGCATGTAAAGAACCTCCGCCGCCGAAATACAAGTTATTGATATCACCGACAATCCTCGAATAAGAAAAGTTGCCAGTCGTGGGCACACTGGTCGCAGTCGCTCCGCTGACTATGTCGTATTTCTTTATCCCGTTATACCGGTTGCCATAAGCAGAGTAGAGGAAATTACTGGAATCAACCAGCAAGTCGGAAAATTCATCACCCGTAACACCGAATTTCGCTACCAAGTCAGTGGCTATACCATTGTCATAGCTGCCTATTTTGCCGCTCGTGCCAGCGAAATAAACAACGCCGCTATTATCCACTGCCAAAGCCCTGATTTCGCTCCCTGACATCACCGCACTTATCGCCGCCGACAGATCGGTCGTAGTGCCGGCGCCGCCGTAGCTATATTTAACTAAACGGCCCGAGGCGCCACCTAAATAAACTGCCCCCTGCGCCGGAGCGAAAAAAATGGCTCTAATGGGCTCTTGCCCATAACACTCCTGGGGCCAGCCTTCGTCATCGGTGCAATATTCACCCCAAACCGATGAAAAAATGCCGCTAGTAAAAGAGGTCAAATTTGTGACTGTGTTATTACTTACGTTGAATTTAATAAATTTACCGGATTCATCTGCCATATAAATAACATCCGGATTTTCACTTAAAGACATGATCACATAGTAAAAACTAATACTAATCTGACCGGAGAGTACGCTGGTCAAGTCGGTCACCGTATCAGTGGTAAAATTGTACTTGATGAATTTATTTTCAAGCGTGGCTAGATAAATTTCATTGCGTGGCTGATTAAAAAGAGTCCGTTTCACAGTCTGGCTGAAACCGACAATTCCCGCAGCGCCAAGTTTGCTCGCCAAGTTGGTCCCGGTGCCGGCAGCATATTTAAAAAATTTGCCAGCGCCGCCGCCGATATATAACTCACCCGAAGGATTGTTAGCTAAAAAATATGTGGAATTATTATTCCAAAAAGAACTCATCCCCGAACTGACAAAAAGATTTGTCACAACCCCATTCTGATAGCTGCCGAATCCGCTAGGCGTGGCCAAAAACACTGCACCGCCGTCGTAAACCATTGCGCCGAAGTAGCCAGTGCCGAATGCGGCGGCAAAACCTGTAGAGGTCGCTAAATTTTGCACCGTGCCGCTCGCAATCTTTGCAAATCTGGCATTGCCGCCAGCAACGTAAACATCTCCTGCCGGATTGATTTCAATCTCCTTGACTTCATTGTTACTCCAAGAGGCACCGCTGGCCAAAGTTGCTGTCAAATCAACCACGCTGTTGTCTGCCGGCTTATATTTTAAAAATTTTCCGGAAGAACCGCCTATATATAAATAAGCGTCGGTAGGATTATATTCGATTTCAAGAGAATTATTCCCAGTAGTGATTATCGTATTTATGTAAGAAGATAGGTTTGAGATAGTTCCCGGGTTCCCGGCAGTATATTTAGCGAACCGCCCAGGATTCGCTCCAGTCAAATAAACATCCAACCCGACGAAAGCGATGCTATAGATATCGTAAGAACCCCAACCTGTGGTTAAGTTCGTGAAATTGGGCACCGTACCAGCCAGATTGACTGCTGTGCCGCCCTGATATTTGGCAAATCGGCCACCTTTGCCAGCGATATAAAGAACGCCGTCACCATCGAATTTCATGGCTTGGATACTATTATTTCCGCTCGCATTTTCCGGCCAAAAAGATGAAAATCCAGAAGACAAGGAAAGGTTGGTGACCGTATTAGTTATTCGATTATACTTGGCGAACTTGCCGTTAGCGGTTCCGAAAAACAGATCATCACCAGAGGCCACCCCGGCAGTCACTCCATCGTCTTGTCCCGGGAACAGCTCGGCGAATTTCGGAGCCAAATTTTCAATCGTGACAGTCTCGCCCGGCGCCTCGATTCTGCCAGTCGTCGTGCTCCAATTCGAAACGGTATTAACCGAATCCTTATAAACAGTTGAGGTGAAGGTCTCGCTGATAGAGGAAGTGGCAAACGCCAAGCTCAAGCCGGCCCCGCTTATGGAAACACTATTATCAACAGAATAATACTTATCCCAGCCGGCGTTCTGCTGACCGCTTGAGCCGCTATGCTCCAAACTCGTAGTAGTGGCCGCTCCCCCCACCCAACTTTCCTGGAGCCAACCGTAAGTAGCGGCAAAGGTCGGCTGCTTGCCTCCGAATAACAAATTGGTTATCAAGGAGGAGACAACTGCCACGACAACCATGGCAGTTATACCCAGAAGACTGAACATCCTGATTTTGGTTTGTACCCGCTTGTAGCCAGCATAAGAAAAAGGACAGCTCCTAAGCTCCCGCTGTCGGAAAAACAGATTGAAAGACTCGCCCGGATCGACAAAGTTGATGATAAGGAACTTATACAAGTCCATAACCATCTGCCAAAAAACCAGATACAGGTTAAGGCCGATGATGCTGAAATAAAAAATGCTCGAACTATACGGCTGTTCGAGCCGCTGTTCGAGCCTGTTCGCTAATTTGAGTTCAGTGCGATTAACCTCCCCTTGAAGAAGATAAAAAATTCGTAGCATGAAAGAAAATATTTTCTAATCTGTAATTAATATTATAACACAAATAATCTTTTTGTAACAAATAAACAACGCCCTCTTCGAAGGGCGTTGTTTATTTGTTGTTTGGTGATCTAAACTGAATGGGGAAACCTAATCATCTTCGAATTCTTCTTCATCGTCGCCTCCCGCTGGCGCCTGTTGTGCGGCAGTTTGCGCTTGCTGCGCGGCCTGTTCCACAGCTGAGGCCGTAGACTGCTGTCCGACGGTTCCGACATAAAACTTGCCAAGCAATGTCCAGGCATAACTTGAGTGGACATGCCCGCCGTTAGTCCCACTAAAGGCGGCCGTGGCCTCTTTGCCACAATAAGGAGTTATAGCTCTAGCGCCGGCCGGATGCTTATTCAAATAGCTGGAAACGTCGTAAATCTTTCCGGAAACTACCAGCCAACAACTGCTGATGCTGTTGTGCTTTGAAATTTCCGCCGAAGTGAGAGCAACGCCATTGCTGGTGGGGGCGGACGCTTTACTGACTAATGGCGCGGTCTCAACCTTTGCTGCGGCCAAAGGCGCTGCTCCTTGGCCCGAGACCTGTTCCTTGCTCTGAGTTGCTACGACCGAGGAGGCGATTTTTTGGTCAAGACTGCCCACCAGATACTTATTCAAAAGATTCCAGGCAAAATCGGAATGGTTGCTACCCTGATTTCCCTTGCTCGAAAAAGCGGACGTTGCTTCTTTGCCGCAATATGGAATAATCGTTCCGACGCCGCCCGGATGTTGGTTCATATACGAGGTGAAATTGTAAACCTTGCCGTCGACTATCTGCCAACAATCTTTAGGATTGTTATGCTTGGCCACCTCCGAAACCGAGAGTGTGGTCTCAGTCGGCGCAATCTGCCCTGCCGATGCAGTGCCCGTGGCTGACATCAGCCCGTCATTTCCTACGCTAGCGAAACTCGGAGTATCGCACTTCTGTCGGGACACCAGAAATCCGGCAATCAAGATGCCAGTTACTGCTGACACGAAAACAAACAGGCTGAAGGTAACAATTTTTTTGATCATATCATTGCAAATTCCTCTGAATGCAAGAGCTCGCTAGGAATATCATAATTTTTTAATTGTGTCTTGATCGCACCCATCATGCCTGGCGGGCCGCATAGGAAAAAATCGCGTTCTTTCAAGCCGCCGGTAATCTTACTAATGATATCGGCTGAAATTTTTCCCTGCTCATCGGAAAAGAAGCCATGGACCCGGAACCAACTCCTGGTCTCAGCCAGCGACTTGAGTTCATCGATGAATACCGCCTCTCCCGCGTTGTTAGAGCAGTAAATCAGATCGATGTCATAATCCGACGAATCGCCCAGACTGCGTGCCATGCTCAAAAAAGGAGTAATGCCGATGCCGCCAGCCAGCCAGACCTGCTTTTTGTTGACCGAGTGGTGATAAGAAAACTGGCCGTAAGGGCCTTCGATCGAGGCGGACGTTCCTATTTTTAAATCCGGTAATTTTGAGGTGTAATCGCCCAGACCCTTAACCGCGACTGACAGGCCGTTGCCGGCCGAACTGATGGTAAAAGGGTGTCGCTCCCTGAATCCATCCTGGTCGAAAGCGATAAAAACGAATTGCCCAGGATTATAAGACATCTCGCCCCCCGCGGGCTTCATGATAATTTCAACAACCGCCCCGCTAATTCGATTTACCGCTTCAACCCTGTACTGGCAGGACTTGACCAATGCTTTGCTGTCAACCACTCTGTAAAAAACAGCAGCCAGCGCCAGCAAAGAGATCAGAAGCAAATAGCCCTTGAGCACTAGGCTCTGGCTAGTGTCACTGGAGATGAAAAGCAGGTGCAGTATGGCTAAAAAATATGCCAGCCCTAAAAACTTGTGCGATAATTTCCAAATTTGATAAGGCAATCTGACATAGAAGGTCAGGAGCAGAAGCAAGATCATCAAGACAAGCGATGCCTTACCGTAGTTCAATGGTAAATTAGCGCTCGGCAAAAAAAACTGGGCCGCCAAATGCCATGAAGTCTGCCCATATTTGACCGCCAACAGGAGGGGATGGAGCAAAAGCAGGACAAAACTGATCGCGCCGACCTGATGATGCTTGATATAAACGATATTTAGGCCAGCGAAATGCTTATCAAGCCACTTGGTGCGGGCACTCAAAATGATGGCTAGGCCGAACATGGCCATACCGACCAGCCCGGCCAGTTGGCCCAGACTCGTGGCTGTCGTCCAGCCGTCGGCGAAGCGTTCGGATAGCGGTCTTAACGTCAGCCACGGCAGAAAAGGAAAAAGCGAAAGCGCCAGAATCACCAGCCAGCCATTTTTTGCCTTTGATTTTTGCATAGGCTCAGCTATTTCAGCAATGCAACCAACTTGGCAATCTCACCATAATGCTTGGCGACGATTTTCTGATTCCTGAAATTAACCGCGAATTTCTTGATTTCCTCCAAGGCAGCGAGAATCGCCTCCTTGCTCGGATTATCGAAATCACCTCCAGCCTGGCTGAACATGCTGCGCATCAGCTGGCGGACATTTATCCGCTTCATCTCTTCAAAATTATCCTTGGATTCATCGTCCACATAATCTTTCAACTCGTCGAGCTGCTCCTGATGGGCGGCGACGAAACACTCCACGATCGCATCGCGGACATCTTCGGGAGAAATCGATTTTTCGGTATCAACACCGTAAATTGTTGGCATAAATTTCACTTAATTATCTTATTTAAAGAGTAGCACTGTACGGGGATTAGTCAATAAAAAAGCAGCCCTCGATTTCTCGAAGGCTTGGCTTGAGCCGTTAAGGCTCTACGGGTTCGCAATCCCAGATTACCGTATGATAACAGGTTTGCCACCCAGGGATGGTCATCGACAGAAGCTGGCTGAGATTGCTGCTCAGAAATAGCTCCGTGGTCGCATGGTTGATGTTGGTAACAAGAATGATGAATTCATATTCCCTGCTATAACTCTTGATGACTTCTGCGAGCGCCGTTTCGTCACTGCAATACATGTCGTGGGGCTTGTTCGGCAGAAGTTCAGATGTTTCAGCTAATTTAGCGTGAAACAACTGAGCCAAGAGCGTACCCGTGGCGATGCCGCACTGCGTCGGAGGATATAAGACGATACGCTTTTTAAGCGGGGTCTTCATATTCCTGGCCATTTCCGCCAGCTTGATTGCCGATCGGATCATGTTCGGATATGCCTCAGCGTCACGTTCAAACGACTGGCCAAGCTCGTGCCTGATAGGATTAAAGATGGCTAGCTTCCTTATTTTCATGCTTTGACTACCTCCCTCAGTTAAAATGAACCAAATAATGGCTAATTATGAAACAAATAACCAAGAAAGTCAACCCGCTGGCCCAAAAACAAAACGGCCGAGCGGCCGTTTTGTTTTATATTTGCTTTTCGTCTTATTACTTTTTCGGGCCAACCACCGCCTCGAATTCCTCTTTTTCCATAGTCTCCTTTTCCAAAAGATGGGCTACGACCTTTTCCAAAAGTTTGTGCTGTTCATGGATCACTCCCTGGGCTTGGTGAGCCGCCTGGTCGATGAAATCGGAAATTTCACGATCAATCTGTTCGGCTGTCCGTTCGCTGTAGTCCCTATTCTCATGTATTTCCTTGCCCAAGAAAATCATATCCTCTTTTTCTCCATAAGTGCGGAGACCTAGCGTATTACTCATGCCATAATCGGTAATCAGCTGGCGGGCGATCTGGGTGGCACGACGCAGATCAGAGCTCGCTCCAGTCGTAACTTCGCCGAAAGTCTCGCGCTCGGCGATCTGTCCGGCCAGCAAAACGGCAATCTCTTCGATGAATTCCGTCTTGGAGCGAAGATGCTTGTCAGCTACTGGCAATTTCAAAGTATAGCCGCCGGCACGTCCGCGAGCGATGATTGAGATCTTGTGGACCGGGTCGGTGTGCGGCAGGAAATGGGCTACCAAAGCATGTCCTGCCTCATGGTAGGCTGTAACCTTTTTCTCATGGTCGCTCAGGATGCGGCTGCGGCGTTCCGGTCCGAGCAGAACCTTTTCGATACTCTCGAGCAATTCAGACATTTCGATCGTCTTGCGGTTGCGCCGCGCCGTCAAGATAGCCGCTTCATTCAATAGATTGGCCAAGTCAGCGCCAGAAAATCCTGGCGTACGCTCAGCGACACGGCGCAAGCTCACCTCTTTAGACAAAGGCTTCTTACGTGCGTGCACCTTAAGTATGGCTTCACGGTCAGCCATGTCCGGCTCATCCAAAACGACCTGCCGATCAAAGCGTCCAGGGCGGAGCAAGGCCGCATCCAAAACATCCGGGCGATTAGTCGCCGCCATGATGATGATATTGGTATTCTGGTCGAAGCCATCCATCTCGACCAATATCTGGTTTAGGGTCTGTTCGCGCTCATCATGAGAGCCGCCCAATCCGGAACCGCGGCGACGTCCGACAGCATCGATTTCGTCGATAAAGATGATGCAAGGCGACATCTTTTTGGCGCGCTTGAACAGGTCCCGGACGCGCGAAGCGCCGACGCCGACGAACATCTCGACGAACTCCGAACCGGAAATCGACAAGAAAGGCACGCCAGCCTCGCCAGCCGTAGCGCGAGCCAGCAAGGTCTTGCCGGTTCCCGGACTGCCAAGGAGCAGGACGCCGCGCGGGATACGCGCTCCTAAATCCAAAAATTTCTTAGGGTGCTTCAAGAATTCTACCACTTCCTTCAACTCCTCTTTCGCTTCCTTAACGCCAGCCACATCCTTGAAAGTCGTTTTCTGCTTGTTCTCTTTCGAAAATTCACGAGCTTGCGACTGCCCGAACATCATGGCCTTATTGTTGGCACCTTGCACTTGGCGAAGCATGAAATAAATGAATGCGGCGATCAGTAAGAATGGCAAAATTATCGGCAAGATGAAGCCGGTCCAGAAGGTCGTGCCTGAGTCGTCTTTGATGTCGACGGCGACTCCTGCTAATTTATCCGGGGTAACGCCGAAGTCCTTAAGCATCTCCGCCAGGCTCTGACCGGACTCTTTTTTGACCGTTTCTTTCTTGTCATCTTTGAGCGTGACTACGACATCGCTACCCTGCACTTGCAAGCTCTTTACCTGCTGTTCGTTCAGCTGGGTTATAAGCTTATCTATACTGACATTTTCAGGCTTGGTATTTGAGCCGAAGCTGCTCAAGGCCAAGGATATAAGCAAGAAGATGCCGAAAAATATAAGGAAATTACGTAATAAATTTTTCATGATTATATGATGATTATTTATTTAACTGCTCATGTTTGTTTCCTGATTATACAATAATCATCCTCATTTTTCAAGCCAGCTAAAAGGCATATCGTTTGCGCAGCCACCAGCCGGAAATTGCCAGAATGACACCTAACCCGATCAATTCCAGATACTGTTTCAGCTCTAGAGTCGAGTCGCGTGACGGTATCGCCGACGGCGCCTCCGGATATTCTTTTGCCGCAGCCGCCTGCGTCAAGACAATATCAGCCATGCTTCTGGGGGTGATCCTGACCCCGGTTGCGGCCGGTGTTATCACGCCGGTCACAGCCAAACGCTCACCCTCTTCAATTTTAGAAAAGCTGTCAGCGATCGCTTTAGGTAAGTAAACCGCCACCTCGCCGCTGCCGTCATCGATGTGCCAAAGCGTGGCCGTCTTCTTGGTCAACTCGCCCCTTACCGCGACCAACTGGCTCAGCTTGGTGGCGCCGACCTGCATGCAACTAAGCTGCTCCGGTTCAACCGCCGCTCCGGACGCCAACACTTTCATGTCAGAAAGCTTACTGGTCTTCAGCCGCTTTTCACCCTTCACTTCATCGGGCAAACCGCTAACCTGCACCCGATCACCGAGATTGAGCTTCGGAAAATCTCGGCGATAATTATACACTTGCCAACAGTCATCCCCAGTTATATAGAATGTCTGTTTCGCGATATGCCCCGGCAAAGCCGTAACTATGCCGCTGACCGTCAGGCGGGCTGCTTTAGCTGTAGCCGACACCTTCTTTGCGGCCGTGACTGCTTTCTTTTTTTGAATAGCCGCCTTAGGGCTGATTACTACCCGTGTAGTTCGATTGGTTTTGCCCGCTGTCGGGGCAGACCATTGCCAGTGGCCTTTCTCGTCCCGAGAATAACTTTGACCCTCCTTGGCTCCGCTGTAGCTGACGGAGTCAACTATCTTTCCGAAGATATCGAATATCCTGACTTCGTCAGACCCATTATTCAAAGCCAAGTTGCTATCTTCGCGATTGACCAGGTAAAACGACAACGGCTTGATGATGACGTTATCGTCGAACCGGTAGGGCTTGCTGCCGCCGGCCGCGTCATCGATCTGCCAGCCGAAAAGATCAACCTCTTGCTGCCCGGCATTGCGCAGCTCTATCCACTCCCCGTCCGCGTCTTCGCCGATCGGGTTGGGTAATAATTCACTGACGATTACCGGAACTTGCTTGGTAACGGCGACGGCGATTATTTTTCCTGTCGACGTCGCTTTAGGCGCTTCCACCGCTATGGTGCGGCTCTTGGTCGACTTGGCCTTACCGTCAGTCACCGACAACTCAACTTTAAAGCGCCCCGGCTTCGCGAATGAATGCATCGGACTCGGCTCAGTCGAGCTGGCGCCGTCACCGAACTCCCACCAGAAATAAAGCTTGTCATCTTCAGGATCGGTCGTGTCGGAACTATCGAATAACACTGCCTCGCCCGCTTCAATCAGAGGCTTTACCGACCAGTCGACTTCCGGAGCCTGGTTCTCCGCCTTGATGATATTATTTTCTCCAGGCGTCGGCTGTTCGCTCCAGCGCCACTCACTCATTTCATTCTTGGCATAGCTCTTGCCCTCAGGGGCGCGTTCGTAGCTGACAACTTGTCGCGGCACCGATTTTTCTGGAGAATATAACAAGACCTGTCCCTGATCGTTGGGCAACACCAGCCGGCTCTCGGAACGCCAGATCGTCAAATAGGCTCTAGCTCCTACGACATTCGATCGTGATGAGCTTGAAATTATTACATACTGGCGCTCACCGCTAACGAGTTTCCAACCCGTCAAGTCAGCCGGAAAACTTCCGGCATTATACAGCTCGATAAACTCTCCCGCAGAGTCGCTGCCTTTTGGACTGGGCAAAATTTCGGTAATCTCTATTTCCGGTTCGATGATCGGAGGCGGGGCAATAGCGCTGGGTGGCTGTGAAACCGTCTCGCCCGCGACTTGTTGGGTAGATGTCGCGTCAGTGGAACTTGCCGCAATATCCGGCGGCAAGGCGTCTGGAGTCGAAGATGCCGGAATGCTGTTCATCGCCTTGGGTGTGCCGCCTGGCAGGACGCTCGAATGCCAATATCCGTCGACGTCACGTTCCATCGTCTGCTTCGTGGCGTTATCGCCAGCTGGCCAGATCGACGCATCTGACGAGCGGTCTATCAGCGTGCTCGAAGCGTCATAAAGTTCTAACAATTCGCCTCCGTTGCCCAGGGCCCCGGTATAAATCTGGCTCGATGTGACGCTCGCTACCGCCTGCTCGTTGGTGCGCTCGAGCAGAAAGAACCCGTCTGGTTCAATTACACCTTTGAGCGCGATATCTGGCGTGCCATCAGCGGCCTTAAGCCGCCAGCCAGAGAGATCGATCATCTCAAAAGAATTACTCCTCAGCTCGATCCATTCCTGATTCTCGTTTGACGCGTTGCCCATCCAGGCGATTTCATTCAACACGACCAGCGGCGTCGACGTAGCTGAAATCATGTTGGCGCTAAAAGCCAAGCGAATCGAAACCGCGCAATAAAAAAATCCTGACAAAGCAAAAATGCCGATCAGAATCTTACCTCCTCCTTTAGCCATAAAGTAAATAACAATACTTATTTACTTTGATTATAGCAAACGTCTTTTTACTTGTGCAACCACGATTTGCTGCGCAAATCACGATGATAAGTGATGGCGAAGCGATGCGCTTCGTCGCGCACCCGCTTGATCAAGTGCAAGGCCGGCGAAGCCAACGGCAATTCAAGGGCCTGTTTCTCTCCCGGAAAAAACAGCTTGTCCGGGGCGATGCCCGATCGCAGCCCCTCCCCTTTTGAGATGGCGATGACCGGGATATCGAGCTTGAACTTTTTCAACACGGCCGAGATGACATTCAGCTGGCCCTTGCCGCCATCGACGACTATCAGGTCCGGCAAGGCCCAATCATTATTGAACCGGCGCTCCAATACCTCTTTCAACATTCTGATATCGCTGGCCTGCCCCTGGCCGACTTTGATCTTGAATTTGCGATACTCGGCCTTGTCCGGCTCGCCTTCGGCGAAAACCACCATCGAACCGACGGCTTCCTGGCCGAAAATATTGGAGATGTCATAACCTTCGATGCGCTGCGGCGTCCGCGGCAGTCCAAGAACCTTGGCCAACTCGACCACATCGGTCGCGTATTTGTCTTCGAGCCCCAGGATGTGGGCATGCTCGAGCACGTTCCTCATGTTGGACTGTTGGAATTTCAGGAGTCTCAGCTCGGTCTCGAGTTCCGCGACCGTTTCTGGAGCCACGCCCTTCTTTGCCATTTTTTTCTCGATCTTATCGATGGCCGCTTGCTGCTCGCTGATCATCTTGTTCTTCTTGCCTTCAAAAAAAAGCATGATCGGACGTATTACTTTATCCATATATTCCTTTTTCGTGACTATGCCGCCGCAAATCCCGACACATCGTCCGACCTGGTAATAGAAGCAGGGTTTTTTCTGCGGCTTGCGCGTGGTGCAATAAGGCCAAATCTTGCGGATGGTCTTCAAGGTCTCTTTAACCGCGGTCAAGCTGACGAAGGGGCCATAATACTTGCCCGCCTTATCAATCGTCCGCGTCACGAATACTCCGGGAATCTCGTCGTCGAGCGAGACTTTGACATAAGCGAAACGCTTGTCGTCGCGCAGCATCACGTTGAAGGGCGGCTGATGCTTCTTGATCAGGTTCGATTCAAGCAGCAGCGCTTCGATTTCCGAGTCAGTCACGATCCATCTGATATCAGCCACCTCCTTGACCATGGCGGCTTTGGCCGGCGAGTGGTCGGTGCTCTTCTGCCAATACGACAAGGCTCGCGATTTCAGGTTGGCGGCTTTGCCGACATACAGCAAACTGCCAGCCGCATCATAAAATTGATAGCTGCCTGGCAATTTGGGAATATCGAATTGTTTAGCCTGCTCTAAAGTCATAATATCTGTATCTTATCACTATCATGATTAATGTCCATAAAAAAGATAGCCGCCATTCGCAAGGAATGGCGGCCGAGAAACTCGAAGAGCTATTTGGTAACCTGAAAGATTTCCAACTGCGGCTTGCCGTCAAAATCGAAGCCGTAGACACAAAGACTGTCACCGAATTGCTCCATGAAGGTCGGGTAAGTTATCCCCGTAGCAGTCGCTTGGAGCAGGCTGAAGCCGTTGCGAGTCATGCCGAACTGCTTGATGACCGGCCGGGACACGAATTGGCCTTGGCGCTCGTTCCAGAACCACTCCTGTTCCGCGATGTGGAACATCTGCCCGACATTGTCGCAGCTAGTCACAGCGACGACCATTTCTTTGCTGGAAGTTATCGGCGCCTGGATAGGCTTCAGTTTGCCATGGTCCCTGGTGATGGCGAAGGCATCAAAGTACGCCCTGACCTCGAGCTTCGGACGGGAAAACGGGTAGGTCTCGCTGATTTTTGGTTCTTCCGTCCCCATGGCCATGACATATCCATCATTGAACTCATCGAGCAAATAAAGCTCGGCGGCGAACGGACTGACCGGCACGGAATTGATCTTCTCCACACGGCTCGAGTCGGTCACGGAGTAGTTGATGATCCGCGACGGCTGCCCTGGCGGATGGCACAAGACATAGGCGTTGCGGCCGTTGATCTTGATAGCGGCGAAGCCGCCTGCCCGCTCGACATATTCGTCGACGACCGAGACTTTCCTCGGCTTATCGATGTCGAAAACTTTCAGCGTATCCTTGCCGATTACAGCCAAACACTTGCGGCTCAATGACATGGCAAAGGCATCGGACGGCACCGGGAAGGCGCTGTCAATCCTCGGCTGGGGGTCGCTGACATCGATGACATGCACATACCGTCCGCGATTGAAGTCGCCGAGGACATAAACCCAGTTGCGTCCCTGCAGGACTTCGTAAACTGCGGTCATCTGCAGGCACACCTTGCCCATGACATACGGTCTTGCAGGATCCATCAGGTTGATGGAATACAGGTCGTATGTTCCATTGGACGACTTAGCAGCCTGATGGACCTTGTTGCCCTGCACTGCCAATAGCTTTTGACCAGAGCCGCCGATCGGTACTGGCGGTTCGTAGAGCTTCTGGCTGCCAAGCAGGCCGGCGAACGAATTGGCGGTAAAGCCGATGATAATGACCATTGCCGCCATAACCACCATAACCCTCTCATACGTTTTCATATTCAGCTCCTTTCTGTACGCTGTTTTTTTTGCGGCTTGACGCCGAAGGTGGAATCCAATCAATTAATCAATGAGCAAATTGTCTTATTTTTAGCACAAAAAAGTAAAAAAATCAACACCCCTAAGGGTGTTGATTTGAAGTTTCTCAAAAGGATTATTCTACGGAAATCGCCTGGACCGGGCAGCTGGCTGCAGCATTCTTGGCACACTCGGCATCATCCTGGCTGATTACTTGCGATTTGCCTTCGGCGTTAATCGTGAAAACCTTCGGACACAAGGCGACGCAGGTGCCGCAACCGATACAAGTAACTTGGTCTACTTTGATCATAGTCTTGAGCAATAATGAATTAAGTCAATTAATTTATATCACAAAACACATCTTCATACAATCGTAACCGGGTGATATACTGTACATAGCTTCGGAGCGAACAAATAAACGGTTAAAGGAGGCCCCTCATGACTGCTCCCGCCCTTTCTCTTTCAGTGGAATTGAATTCGACCCAAACTGCCAAACTCGCCGCCATCGGCGACGAGCAGGTGTTCTACAGCCAGGCCAGAGACTATTTCGACTTTTGGCGTCTTTTGCTCAAGCAAGGACATGACACTTTCGGCGAAACGCTTGACCCTGACTGGGTGATCACCACTCTGGGTTATTGCAACTTCGGCCGGGATGCGGTCGCACGCAAAGCTCCTCAAGAAGTCCTGGTCTTCGCCAAGCAGCTGGAATGCTGCGTCATGCTCGGACAGATGCGCGGAGTTTTCGCAAAGCCGATCGCCCATTCGGCCTGATGTTCTTTTCTCCCCCAGCCAAGCCCTCCAGTGCTTGGCTTTTTTTGTAAAAAAAGGCGGTATTGCTACCGCCTTTTCAAATCTTCCTCTTATATCAATTTTGCTGCCAAATAACTCTTCAAATCCTCAACCTTGACGGTCTCCTGTTGCATGGTGTCGCGATCACGTACCGTCACTACGCCCTTCTCCAAAGTATCGAAGTCGATAGTAACGCAATACGGGGTGCCGATCTCATCCTGGCGGCGATACCGCTTGCCCACGTTGCCGTTATCATCGAATTCGCACATCCAGACTTGGCGCAATCCGGAAAAGACTTCGCGCGCCTTGGCTACCAGCTCCGGTTTGTTCTTGAGCAACGGGAACACCGCCACCTTGATCGGCGCGATCGCCGGCTTGAACTTCAGGACCGTGCGCACATCGCCCTCTTTCACCTCTTCTTCATTATAGGCTTCGAGCAAAACGGCCAGCAACGTGCGGGTCAAACCGAAAGACGGCTCGATGCAGTGCGGCACGAATTTGTTGCCTTCATCGTCGGTGTATGACAGGTCAATGCCGGAATACTTGATATGCTGCTGCAGATCATAATCGGTACGGTAAGCGAAGCCATGCAGCTCGCCCCAACCCAAGGTCGGATAATTGTATTCGACGTCGTAAGTATCCTTGGAATAGAACGAGCGCTCGTTCTCGTCGTGGCGGCGCCAGCGCATGTTCTCGTCAGACAGGCCCAAATCTTCGGCGAAGAACTTCTTGATCTGGTTCTGCCACTCTTCGAACGGCTTGCGCCACTCGTCTTCAGTCTGCGGCGGCTTGATGAAATATTCGATCTCCATCTGTTCAAACTCGCGGGTGCGGAAGATGAAATTGCCTGGCGTGATCTCGTTGCGGAAGGCTTTGCCGACCTGGGCGATGCCGAACGGCAGCTTCTTGCGCATGGTGTTCACCACGTTCTTGAAGTTGATGAAGATGCCCTGGGCGGTCTCACCGCGCAGATAGGCCTTGTTCTTAGCGTCTTGCAGCACGCCGACATTGGTCTCGAACAACAGGTTAAAGCGGCGTGCGTCGGTCCAGTCGGACTTGCCGCAATCAGGACACTTGATCTTTAGCTCGTTCAGTTTCTGGCCGACCTGTTCGAACGGAATGGCAGCCGTCTCATCGACGCCGATCACCGCCTCGAGCAGCTTGTCGCCACGATGGCGGGTCTTGCAAGCCTTGCAATCGACCAATGGGTCATTGAAGTTGGCCACATGGCCGGAGGCCTCCCAGACTTTGGGGTTGGTAATGATGGCCGAATCCAAACCGACCACGTCATCGCGCAGCTGCACGAAGGTCTTCCACCAAGCCTTGGCGATATTATTCTTCAATTCGGTGCCGTAAGGGCCGTAATCCCAAGAATTGGCCATGCCGCCGTAAATTTCCGAACCGGGAAAGACGAAACCGCGTCGTTTGCACAAAGAAACGACTTTTTCCATTGATTTCTGTTCCATAGATTTATAATTAATTGATTATTATTGCTGTTTATGGCTGTTTAAAGCTGTCCATCATCACTCCTGACGGAGCTGATGATGAACCGACGGCTCGCCCGCCGTCGTCCTTACGGAGTCGGCGAGAGCTCAACGGCTCGCCCGCCGTTGAAAAAAAGGCTCGTCCCGAACATCCAATCGATTGAATGTTCGGGACGAGCCTCGGGCCCGCGGTTCCACCCGCTTTCTCCAAAGTAACTTTAGAGCTCTTTTGATGTATATGCTATTGTAACAAAGGGTGCCAATCTCCCTTTGGTTTTTTGAGTAAGTTCATAATACTTAATTATCCACCTTCTGTCAACACCCGTTAATTCTGGGTATTTTTTGTTTAATATAAGCATAAAATACATTATACCTATTGACATTTTAAAATATTTGTTATATAATATAAGGTTAAATAATTTTACTATCACATGTTCAACACTAATTTTCTAAATAAAAAAGGTATGGCAAAAACTAAGCTTCTAGCGAAATGCCTGATATTAGCCATTTTCGCTTCAACTTTATCAATCCGGCCAGCCTTAGCTGCCCAGGATATCTGGGAAGCAGTTACTCCGGCCGGTGCCGGCGGAACCTTCACCACGGTCGCCTCGATGGATAACTATATATATCTTGGAACTTCCCAAGGCGTGTACCTGAGCTCGAACCAAGGCACCAGCTGGAGCGCAGCCGCTTTAGGCGGCTCGACCATCAACGCCATCGCCATCGGCTGGAATTATGACGGTATTGCCTACACCGCCGACGGTTCGACTCCGATTTTCGTTGCGACCAACAACGGCGTTTATCGCACGACCCTAGGGTCAAACAGCTGGACCGCCACCTCGATCTCGGACAATACTTCTGATGTAAAATTCGACTTGTACCAAACCATATTCAACGCCGCCGCTACCTCGATCTATGCCGCCGGTCCGACTGGCGTCTACCGCAGCGACGACTTGGGCGATACCAATATCCAAGTTTCGGCTAGTTCCACAAAAAGGATTATGACAGATTTTACGGGGCTGACTCCTGGTGGCAACATTTTTGCCATAACTCAAAACAACGAAATTTTCTCAAGCGAGGTCTTCTCTGTTAATAATAACCCCGAAACCTGGACTTTTAAATACGCAACCTCAACTCCAATAAATGACCTGGCACCAATAAATGGCTTGGACGGGTCCGGGTTCATGGCAACCGACAATGGGGTATTAAAAACTATGGATGGCGGCATTAACTGGGATGCCTCCAACCTTAACCTGCCAACCCTTAATACGAAATCAATTCAAAATGACTTCATCGACACAAACATCGTCTTCGTAGCTGCCAGCAGCTCCGGCGTCTACCGCAGCACCAACGGCGGCGTCGGCGGTGAAGATTGGCAAGCCGCCAACAACGGTCTGGCTGCCACACCGATAAAGATGGTCAACACCAACCCGGCAAGCTCGACTTTACTCTACGCCATGGGCAACGCCACTCTTTTCCGCTTAAACCTTTCCGGCACTGCCGCCTTGGTCGGCCCTGATACAATAGCACCGGAACAGATCGTTTCCTTGTCATCCTTCCCCGACACCCCGACCAGCGTTATACTGAACTGGCTGGCCCCAGGCGATGACGGCGCTTTTGGAACAGCCTCATCCTACGACCTGCGCTACGCCACCACTACGATCGATGACGCTAACTGGAACAACGCTGACGTCTTTCACTCGACTGGCGAACCGACGCCTGCTCCGGCAGCCACTGACGAGGCCATGATACAGGGAGGTTTGCTGCCGAACACTACCTATTATTTCGCCATAAAGACGACCGACAACGCTGGCAATATTTCAGCGCTTTCGACGGTCAGTTTCGTCACGACTGACGGAACCGCCCCGTCCGTTCCCCAGAGTTTGGCAACCGCCCCTATTTCTGCCTCGCAGATCGATCTGAGCTGGGCCACTTCCACCGACAACGTCTCGGTCGAGGGCTACAAGATCTATCGCGATAGCGTCCTGATCGCCACCACTTCTTCGACTACTTTCAGCAACACCGGACTGACCAACGGCACGACTTATAATTACCAAGTATTGGCTTATGACACTTCCGGTAACGAGTCGGCCAAATCGGCTACTTCCTCGGCTGCAACCACTGATACTCAGGCACCGACCGTGCCAGCCAGCCTGGTTGCCAGCCCGATATCATCTAGCCAGATCAACCTGAGCTGGGCGACTTCGACCGATAACGTTGCTGTCACCGGTTACAAGGTCTTCCGCAACAACTCCCAGATCGCTACTACTACGGCCACAACCTACAACAGCACCGGCCTGGCCGCCAGTACTACCTATAATTACCAGATTTCGGCTTTCGATGCGGCCGGCAACACCTCTGCCAAATCTGCAACTTCTACGGCCACTACTACAGCTGCCGACGTGCAAGCGCCTTCAGTTCCAAGCAGCCTGGCAGCAACAGTTATCTCATCGAGCCAGATCAACCTGAGCTGGGCGACTTCGACCGATAACGTCGCCGTCACCGGTTACAATGTCTACCGCAATAGCACTCTGATCGCCTCGACCACCGGCTCGACTTACTCAAGTACCGGTTTGGCCGCCAGCTCGCTTTATACCTATCAGGTATCAGCCTATGATGCAGCCGGCAACGAGTCCGCAAAGTCAACCTCGACAGCAGCCACCACCCAGGCTGCCCCTTCAGTCGGAGGCGGCGGTGGCGGCGGGGGAGCTGTGACCGACACGATCGCTCCAGCCGCGCCTCGATACGTCTCTACAGAAAGAAAGGACGGCAATATCAAGCTGTCTTGGTCGAACCCCGCCGATGCCGACTTGGGAGAAATCGTCGTAATCAAAAGAGAGACTGAAGCCACATCCTCTGCCTACAGCATTGCATTAACTGGCGGCAAAATAACCATCGTCGCCACTTCAACCGCCTACTCAGAAACAGACAACGACCCGACAAAAAAATTGTTCTACTACATCTACGCCAAAGACAAGACCGGCAACATCTCCGCTGCCCTGACCATGGTCGTCGTGCCCCAAAACACTTCGGCTTCCGGTACAACCGCTCCAGCCAGCGCATCCAGCACCTCCGCTCCGGCCGTCACTCCCGCTTCATACGAAGCCAGCGTACAATCAGAGGCTGCAATAGTCTATGGCCAAACCAGTCCTTCGAAATTAAGCGATATCGAAATCAGCATCTACAACCGCATTACTAAGGGCGAGAGCCTGACGGCCAATGCACGCTATTCGATCGCTTACTTCATCAACAAAGGCACAGCCAGCACTATTAAACTTGGTGCAGGCGAACGGGCTGGAGCGGTCTCATCTTACCGCAAGGCCTTCGGCCATTTGCCAAGAACCACAGAAGACTGGATGGATGCGATCAAGATCGGCAACGGCCGCTGGACCAAAGAGATTAGCGCCAAGGCCGAAAAGGATGCTACCCAGATATTCAAAAAGATTTATGGCCGCACCCCCGACCTGAAGAACGCCCGCGACGACGCGGCCGTCAAAGTCATGGCCTACGGCTTGCGCCCGAGCACCCGCAATCAGAATAGCGAGAAATCGGCCATCAAGAGCTTCAAGGCCATTTTCAAGAAAGCGCCGACCCTGGCCGCAGATTGGGATATCGTCCGAGCCATCGCCTACAGCGGCGCCAAAAGATAGTCTGATATAGTTTCACATATCACGCACCTTAGAACCTTGATAACTTAATCTGGGAAACCAAAACCATTCTTCATAGCCTGACTGAAAAGGAGCTTGTCATGAAAAAGATGACCGCCATATTCACCGTAGCACTTGTTTTAGCCACCGCTTTATCCGCACCGCTGGTTGAAGCCGCCTGCGTCGCCAACTCAACACCGACCAGGATTAATAACCTAAGGGTCGTAACCTACAGCGATTCAGCCATCGGCCTGGCCTTCACTGTCCCGGCCGATGCCAGCACTCTGACCGGCTACGACATCCGTTACCGCACCGATGTGCCGCTGAACAGCCTCAATTGGTCATCGGCCACGCAAGTGTCCGGAGAACCGATTCCCTTGCCGACAGGAGAAAGCCAAGTGCACATCATCACGAATCTTAAACCAGCGACCACCCATTATATCGGGGTTCGTGCCACCAACGAATGCGGCAAAAGCAACGCGTTGTCTAACGTCCCTCAGATAAAAACCTTATCCACTCCGCCGGACAAGCAGATCGTCATCTTTGCCATGATTTACCCCAAAGACAAAGAAGCCAACATCGACGGTTTCAAGATTCGCTACGGCAACGTATCACGCCACGCCCCTGGCTTTTCAGGGTATCCTTCCGTCACTGAGATGGCAAAAAGCGACCGCGTCGTTACTTTGGTCTTTGAAATCGGCCAGACTTACTACGTCAGCTTCTCCTCTTACAAGAACGATATCGACGGCCCCTACAGCAATGAAATGACCATACCCCAATAAATCCAGAAGGAGATGACCATGAAAAAGATGACCGCAATACTGACCGTATTATTCGCCCTGACAGCCGCCCTGTTTGCCAACCAAGCCCAAGCCGTTTGCGTCGCCGGGGCAGCGCCCAGCAAAATCAATGACGTAAAAGTCGTGGTCCAGACCGAGAAGTCGATTATTATCTCTTTTACCGTACCGGCAGCAGCCAACACCATTGTCAGCTACGACATCCGCTACCGCACCGACGTGCCGCTGAACAGCCTTAACTGGAGCTCGGCCACGAAAGTAACCGAGGATTCAACACAACGACGAATTCCTGGCGAGACGGATGTTGCAGTTCTGCGCAACCTCTGGTCATCAACGAACCACTACGTTGGTGTCCGAGTTACTGACGAATGCGGCAAAATGAGCCCCCTATCGAATATCCCCCAGATATCAACCCTCGCCTTCTCACCCGACAAGGCCATATTGGTTCTATCCTGGGGCTATTCCGAGGCCGACGAAGCGACTATCGATGGCTTCAGAGTCTACTACGGCAATATCTCCCGACTCAGTCCGGACTTCACCGAATACCCCTCGAAAACCGAGGTCAACAAGAATGAGCGGGTCGTGCCGATGGTCTTCGAAAAGGGCCCTCAATTCTACATGAGCCTGACCGCTCACAAGAACGGCGTCAATAGCCCTTACAGTAATGAAATCCAGCTACTGGACTAACCAGCCCGACAGGAGATGACCGATGAAAAAGATAATCACCGCCACACTTATTCTGGCCACACTTATTCTGGCTAACCTGGCGCTGGCTGACGGCTGCCAACCCGGTGACACAATTGCCCCAAAACCCATTGTGGATTTCAAGGTCCGCCCGCTCGGCCTTAACAAGGCCGAACTCACCTGGTCGGTTCCGGAAGATCAATCCGACATCGCCAGCTACGAAGTGCGCTACCGCACCAACGTTCCCCTGAACTCCCTCAACTGGGCAACCGCCACCAAGATGACCGGCACACCAACGCCTCGCAAAGTCCAACTACCAGATTCGCCTGTTGCGAAGACGATTACAGGTTATGCTGAAAACATGGTCATCAATATCCCGGCTGGCACTTCTATTTACTTCGGCATCAGAGCGACTGATTCCTGCGGAAAAGCCAGCAACTTATCCAACGTCCCGCAGCTAAACAACCCGTTCACTGTGCCAGCAACCAACGTCATAACCATGGACCCGGTCAACCTGGCCGCTCTAACCACCGTCACCTCGACAGTTTACCTCAACAACGCCAGTAATCTGGCCGGCTACTCGATGCTCGTGGTCTACGACCCGGCCAAGTTGGCAATCGCCAACATCCAGTCGACCTCCAAGCCGAACGCTTTGCCTGGATTGTTCGATTCGAACCTCGACTTCACTGGTCCGAACATGCAGGAACATCTGGCCAAGCTGGTTTCAGCCTACGAAGCAGCCGGAAAAAGGGTCGCCATCGTCGTGGCCGCTACCACTGAAAACAGCACCGGCAAAATTCCGTTATTCGACATCACCCTGGCTGGCATCTCGCCCGGCACGACCAGCCTCATGTTCATTCCAGAAAACGCCTCTTGGCTCAACTGGAGCGCTCAAACCTTTCCGGCGGACCTTTCGCCCTACCCCGCACCTTTCATTTCCCAGATTACAGTCCAATGAGCTCACGCTCGTTACCGGCCCCGTTGCATCCAGCAACGGGGCTTTTTTCATAAAAAAGAGAGGCTCTAAAGCCTCTTTTTCCAAAACCATTCTTCCCACACCTTGCCGGTGCCGAGAAAATAAACCCAGGTGCCGACCAACAGACCGACAGCGACCGAAAAGCCGATTTCGAAAAACACGTTCAACATGTTCTTGGTCACGACTAGCGTAAACAGCAGCAATGCCGCTACCAACAACAAGCTGATCAGCTTCACTTCAAGCAAACGCTGGCAATTAACCTTCGATGACGGGTGCATGACGGACCTCCTCCTTATTAGAATGAGCTACATTTCTTCTATGGTTTCGATACCAAGAAGACCAAGTCCATTAGCTAAAACCTGATTGACTGAGCGTAGCAGAGACAAACGCGACTCCCTGATCGACTCGTCCTCTTCTTTCAGTACCGGCACTTCGTGATAATAATCATTCAACTGCTGGGCCAACTCAAAAAGATATTTGGCGATTTCTGACGGCTCATACTGCTCGCCGGCTAAGATAACTATTTCGGTATATTTCATGAGCTTGGTCACCAGTTCCTGTTCCTTGCGATGTCCCAATGACAAAGCTTTCTTCGCCTTCGCAGTGGCCGCTTTGCGCAGAATGCTCTGGACCCTGGCGTATGTATATTGTAAGTATGCCGCCGTATAGCCGTCAAAACGCATCGCCTTTTCCAGCTCGAAGGTAATCGTCTTGTCACGGCCGACTTTGATCATCTCGAATTTCATCGCCCCAAGAGCGATCTTCTTGGCCACCGTCTCGATCTGCTCGGCAGTCCAATCAGAGTGCTTCTCTTCGGTCGATTTACGGGCATTCTCGACCATCTTCTGCTTCAGGTCGTCATAGGTGACGACGTTGCCGGTACGCGAAGCCATCATTCCTTCAGGCAGCTTGACGAAGTCGTATCCCAGATGGATCATCTCCTGCTTGTAGCCCATCAGTTCGAGCACTTTGAACAGCTGCTTGAAATAAAGACCTTGGCGGATATCGACGACATATATCGATTTCTTGAGCTTGTATTTTTCAAATTTAGCCATGGCCAAGGGCAAATCCGCAACCGGATAAAGCGCGGTGCCATCCGAACGCAGGAACATCAGCACGTTCAAGCCGAACTTGTCCAAGTCGGCGATGATTGCGCCCTCGCTTCTGGTCAGGAAATGCTTTTCATAAAGCTCCGACACTTTTTTCATGCCAGCAGCGATGAATTCGTTTTCGTAAAAAGTATCCTTGAATCCGACACCTAGCTCCTCATATATCTTGGCGAACTGATCGATGCTCCATTGACGCGTCTCGAGCCACAATTCATACATGTCGCCTTTGCGGCTCTCGATCTGCTGCATCACCCGGCTTACATCGTCCTTGGCGTCAGGATTGTCAGCCATGGCCGTCGTCGAACCAGCATAGGCCTTGGCCAGATAGCCGCCCTTGCTCGCCAGTTGCTCGACATCGGTATTCTTTAGATTTTCATGATTTTCCGGATTGACCAACCACCACAAGGTCTTGGCCACGTGGATGCCGAAGTCGTTGATATAGGAAACCGGTATCGCCTCAAAGCCATTGGCTGCGATCAGGCGATTGACGGCATCACCATAAGCGATGTTCCGCAGATGCCCGATGTGATATTCCTTGTGCGTATTGGCGTTCGAATATTCGATCATCACTCCTTGCTTCTTTCCGGATTTATTGGTACCGAAAGCGCCCTTCTCTTTGGAAATTTCTTTGAAGATCTCTTTGGTGACCTCTTCCTTGTTCAAAGTTATGTTCAGGTATGGCCCAGCGGTGCGCACTCCCTGGATGAAGCCGCCAACTTTGATTTTGCTTACCAGGGAACTAGCCACTTCGTTCGGCGACTGCTTCAGATTCTTGGATAGTCCGAAACACGGCAGACTCAAGTCGCCCATCTCGGTATTCGGCGGAAAGACGAAGTCAGCCGCGCTGACAGTGCCCTGTTTTTTAAGGCCGGCGTTGATCTCGCTGGCTAACCCGTTTTTTATCTTGATCAAAAGGCTCATAACTTCTCTAATTTATTCAAAGATTTATCATGCAGCTTAGTAAAGATGGCTATCGCTGCCAGCGAACCTAAAAGGGCCATGAACATGTCCCATTGTGTGTCCCAAACGTCGCCCTGCGTTCCAAGAAAAGCTTCAGCTGCAGTGCCGGTACCGACGGCCACCCACCACTCTATGAACTCGTAAAAAACGCTGACCGTCAGAGCCGATGCGACCATGAAAAAACCCAGCCAAGCCCCAGGCTTGACCACCTGGCGACGCAAGAAAATCTCGCGGGCGATCAAGGCCGGCACTAGGCCCTGCATCAGGTGGCCCAAGCGGTCGTAGTAGTTTCTTGCCAAGCCGAGCGTATCGCGCAGCCAGTTGAACAGCGGCATTTCGGCATAAGTATAATGGCCGCCGATTGCCAAAACCATAATATGCAAGGCTATCAAAGAGTAAAGCAGGTTACTAAGCCTCAATTTGCGGTAAAGCCCCAACAGGATTGCAATGCCGATAATCCCCGGAAAGACTTCCAAAATCCAAGTAAAATAATCATGCGGCCTGATACCCGACCAAAACATGACCGCCATGGTGGCGGATAATAAGAAAATATGATATTTAGAGTTCTTTTCCATGTTATAACTTGATTTGCTTGACGACGCCGATCTTGCTGCCCAAAAACTTGACTCCCCGCTCGCCGAACTCCTTGGCCGATCCGGTAGTGAAATATTGGACCATGCCAAGACGGGTCAGGCTATCTCGTATCTCCGGATGCCGCCCCAGATATTTCAAGAAGCTTTCGGCGATCAATTTCGGCGGATTGATGATTTCGATGTTTGCAGGCAGAATATTCCTGATTTCAGCCGCCACCAATGGATAATGGGTACACCCGAGAATCAGGCTCTCTGCTCCTCCGGATATGACCGGCTCCAGACAGCGTCTCAATTCAGCATCGATTTCTGCGCCATCAACTTTTCCCGCTTCTATCAACCCGGCTAACCCGGGGCAAGCAGAGGCGATCACTTCCGTCTCCGGGGCAACCTTGACGATTTCCCGCTCATAAGCGCCTGAAGTCGCCGTGCCGACAGTTCCGATGACCCCGACCTTCTTATGCCCCTTATCGCGAACCGCTTCGGCTGACGGTATCAAAACTCCCAATACTTTCAACCCGGGAAAACGCTCCGGAACGATCTTTTGCTGGATCGCCCGCAAAGCTTCGCTTGAAGCCGTATTGCAGGCGATGATAATCACGCCGCAGCGTTGCGCTGCCAAGAACTCGACCGCTTGAGCGGTGAACTTTTCTATCTCTTCATGGGGACGATTGCCATAAGGCGCTCGGGCGCTATCGCCCAGGTAAACGAAGTCGTGGCTTTGCAGGACTTTCAACAATTCACCCATAACCGTCAACCCGCCGAAGCCGGAATCGAATATGCCGATGCGCATACTACTCGCCGATTACCCTGACGAACTGGCGCTTGCCGCGCTGGACCAGCATCGGCGCATGCTCGATATTCACATCCTTATTCACATCAGTTATAGCTTGCTCATTGATCTTGACGCCGCCCTGCTCAATCAAGCGCCTAGCCTCGCCTTTGCTTGCGGCCAGCTTCAATTCAACCAGCAGATCAATCAGCTTGATGTTCTTGATCGGCATCCGCACCGTCTCGACTTCGTCGGGAACTTCCTTTTTCTGGACCATCTTCACGAAATGGGCCTCCGCTTGTTTAGCCTTCTTCTCTCCATGATTGATGCGCGTCACTTCCAAAGCCAGGCGCATCTTGGCGTCGCGCGGATTCTTGCCGGTCTTGAGTTCTGCCCGCATGGCCTCGACTTCGGCTAGAGGGATATTAGTGCACAATTCGAAACCGTTCATGATGGCGCCGTCAGGCCAGGACATGATCTTGCCGTACATGTTTTCCGGCGACTCGTCCAAGGCCACGATATTGCCCTCGCTCTTGCCCATCTTTTTGCCGGTGTCATCGACCAGCAGCTTGGTGGTCAAGACGAACTTCTCTTTCATGCCGAGCGATTTCATCAAGTCGCGGCCGCACAGCATATTGAAGGTCTGGTCGTTGCCGCCGATCTCCATATCGACGTCCATGGCCACGCTATCATATCCTTGGGCCAGGGGATAAAGGAATTCATGCAGATGGATCGGCTTTTCCTCCTTGATGCGCTGCTGGAACATGTCGCGCACGATCAACTGGCCGACAGTGAAATGGGCGGCCAGCTCGATCAGGTCAGCGAAACTGATCTTATCTAGCCATTTGCTGTTGCGCAGCACCTTGGCCGGATTGTCGCCGGTGAATTTAATATATGCGCTGGCCTGCTTCTTGAAGTTCTTGCTATTGGCCACCACTTCTTCGCGAGTCAGCTTCTTGCGGGTCGCCTTCTTGTCTGTCGGATCGCCGATCGTCGCCGTAAAATCACCAATCAAAAAAATAATCTCATGACCCAAGGCCTGAAGCTGCCCCAGCTTATTAATCTGGATGGCATTGCCGATGTGCAGGGCCGGGGCGGTCGGGTCGAAGCCGCAATAGATTCGCAGGCGCTTGCCCGAGGTCAATTCTTTGGCCAAGAATTCACGGTTGGGATAAATGTTCTCGACGCCGCGAGACATGACTTCATTGATTTTCGCTTGATCAGTGACTACGTTCATATTATTGGAAAATGGATAATTATCGTTCTTCGCCTTCTTGAATAAATATAATATACCTGAATAATCACATTTTTGCAAATTATTGGCTAACCTTGAAAGAAAAACCGCCGGCTTGCAGTCGGCGGTTCAAAAAATCCAGTTTTGGGGGCTACAAAGATGAAGCAGCGGCTTCGTCCAGTACGACTACCAGGTTGGGGTGGCGCTGCAAAACGGTGGCTGGCACTCGTTGCCTGACGCGTCCGCGCAACGCCTCGCGCACGATACTCGCCTTTTCTTTGCCATCGGCCAAGAGCACGAGCTGCTTTGCTTCCATGATCGTTCCGATACCCATAGTCAGGCCCTGCTTCGGCACATCCTTGATACTCTTGAAGTTTTCCGCCTGTGCCCGGCGCGACTTGATCGTCAGATTAAGCAGATGGGTGCGCGACTTGAAACTCGTTCCCGGTTCGTTCCAGCCGATATGACCGTTGGCGCCGATGCCCAAAAGCTGCCAATCAATGCCCCCAGCGCTCTTGATCGCCTGCTCGAAGCGGTGGCACTCGGCCCTGAGATTCTTGGCGCGTCCGTCCAGCATGTTAATGTTCTTCGGCTGCAGGTCGGCCGCCTTGTCGAACAGATGCTTGCGCATGTAGTAGAACAAGCTGCCGCGGTCGGTGTCGTCCAATCCGGCGAATTCATCGAGATTGAACGTCTTCACGCTCTTGAAGCTTATGTCGCCGCGATGATATACCTTCAATATTTCATGATAGAATCCGATCGGCGTGTTGCCGGTAGCCAAGCCGAGCACGCTCGTCTTCTTGCGCTTCAGTTGCTTGATCGCCAAATCGGCAGCAATAATCGACATTTCGCGGTAATTTTTCGCCACGATGATTTCCATATTTTCCGAAAGAATAATTAATACTTACAGTCTATCACAAAATCGGCAAATAGTCGCCACGAATCACCCGATTTTTATTGGCTAAATCATTGAAAAAAATCACAGCGCCTGATATAATGGATACAGCATGAATACGAGATTGAAATTCAAAGCCAAAGAGCGAGCCGTGGTGATCGTGGCTCATCCGGACGACGAGACGATCTGGATGGGCGGTTTTATTTTGAAACACCCAGAACTCGACTGGACGATCATGGCGCTTTGCCGCGCTTCGGACGCCGACCGCGCGCCCAAGTTCAAGCGCGTCTGCGAGCGCCTCGGCGCGACCGCGATCATCGAAGACATGGACGACGAAGGCAACCTAGATTACGAGCAAACCGTGGCCGAGGCCGAACGTATCGTCACCAAGTATTTTTTCAACCTGCCGATCGACTACCTGTTTACCCACGGTGCCAACGGAGAGTACGGCCACGAGTCGCACATCGCCACGAATGAAGCGGTTAAGCATCTGCTTTCGGGCGGACAAATCAAAGCTAAGCGCGCCTTCTGTTTCAGCTATGTCAAAAAAAGCCAGAAACTATACGCAGAGCTTCGTCCGGCTGCTGCAGCCGACCTGACACTGGCACTCAGCAAGCGAGAATTCGAAGACAAGAAATCCATCATGACCAGCATCTACGGCTTTCACCCCGACGGCATCGATACCAATTACTGCACCAATCCGGAAGCGTTCAAGGAATTAAAATAACGGCTCTTTAGGAACTTTTGCAGGTTATAATCCGGTTTTCGGAAAAGTTTTTATCGCGCATACGTAATCGTCTAAGCAGGAAAAACTTTTCCGAAAGCCGGATTCACCAAAATTGTTAGCCTGCATAATTTTACGAAGAACCAAAATAATTTAGAGATAATTTAGGCATTACCAAAAAAGGAGATTGGTAACTAAAAATTATGAAAATTGCAGTTCTGTACTCCCACCCCGTCGAATCTGACGGCTTAAGTATCCAAGGCAACCTGATGTACCGCGGCTTGAAAGAGCTTGGCGTCGAGACGATCGCTTGCCACTACAACCCGAGCTTCCAGAAACAGTGGGTCTATGACGCCTTCAAACCCGATGTCGCTCTCGGTGTCGGCTGTTGGACCTACGCCCCCAACATCGTCTTTTCCCCGATGAACAATGGCGTAATACCTGTACCATGGTTCGTCGCCAACGGTTGGGTCGCCAATTACCACAAACAGCTGTCGAATCTGCCGCTCGTCTTCACCACTTCGAACTGGGTGACTGATACCTACAAGCGTGACGGCGTCGATACTAAGAATTTCGAGACTATGCCGATCGGTTTCGACCCGAAAGAGATTTTTCCGATCGACAAGAATGATCACAAGATCCAGACTTTGCGCAAGATGCTCGGCATCGCCCCGGATGAAAAGATGATCCTGACTATCGGCGGCGATGTGACTAGCAAGGGGGCGCAGGAAATGCTCAAAGCTCTAGCTATGGTCGATGAGGAATTCCCGAAATGGCGCTACGTCATGAAGACCTGGGAAAGCGAATCGGCCGAAATCCACCGCCGCGAAGAAGATGAGCTGATCGAGACCCTGGGAATCGACCGCGGCAAGATCAGCTATCTCTCCGGCGCCTTCTCCCACGACTTCATGCCTTACCTTATCGGTGCAGCCGACATCTACGCCGCCCCTTCACGGCTAGAGGGCTTTGGCATGATCCAGATGGAAGCCGAAGCCTGCGGCCGTCCGGTTGTTTCAATCAACGTCGGCGGGCCAGCTGACACAGTCATCCATGGCAAGACGGGCTACTTGGCCAGCATCGGCGAGACAGTCAAATTGGAATCTGAATGGGCCTGGGAACATATGGGCTTCGATGCCGATCACCGGATCCATTTCGAGGAGCCGAAAGTCTTTGCTTATCGGGCCAGCGTACCGGACTTAGCTAAATATACTTTAGATTTATTATCCAACGACAAGCTACGCGAAGAAATGGGACGCAACGCCGCTGACCACGCCTTAAAAAACTACCACTACGTCAAAGTTGCCGAAAAAGCTTACAACTCCATCAAAGGCAAGCTGAACCTCTCTTAAGACAATTTTAAGCAAAAAACCCCTCCAAATGGAGGGGTTTTTGTTATTATTGACAAATTTATCAAAATATGCTATATTAATAATACATAACCTGATCTTTCTATCTTCCTTAAAGGAGCGAACCATGAACAAAGTTGCCGACAAAATCCTGCTTTGCTGCATCGCCTTGATTGCAGCCCCCATTTGCCTGATCCAGGTCCCCGAAGTCTTCCTCTGGCCCTACCTTGATCGCAAGCTTGGGCCCCGTTTCGAACGATTCTGCCACTGGATCAACAAGCAAATGGGCCCCACAGCCCGCCTTAACCCCGCTCGCCTCCCCTAAAGGAAGCACACTCGAATCGCAAGGGCCTTCTCAAGAAGGCCCTGATTTTTTATCTGCCTTCCCTGATTATTGACAGGCCAAATAAAAAGTACCATACTTAATTTTGTCGTCATCATCCCATTGAAGGAGAAAGGACATGCCCTTTGCGAACCTAGGCCCTCTACCGATCGTATTCGTTGTCTCACTTATCCTGTTATTGCTATTCCTTTCCGAAGCATATATCCACCCCTGGATCAATCGTGCTTTGAACAAGCTGCTGACCAAGTTCAGCACCCAAGACAAGCCTGAACCCAAAGGCTACCATCGGCTCGAAGCCAAAGCTCGTGAAATCGAACGCAACACCGCGGCCCGCTAGGACCGCGTTTTTTTATTCGCAAAAAAAGATGAACCCCAGCGGGTCCATCGAATAACAATCAAAGGTCTTACTTTTTCCGGGAACGGAACGACGACATGTCGCACACCTTGGGCCGTACGGATGATGGCGTGACAGCCTGGCACTCCTTAGAAGAATCTTCCTCACCTTTGGGTGCAGGGTTTTTAATAACCGCCGGCGCTTCAGAATTGATCTTTTTGCAGTCATCGCTGTCACCCCGCAAGTATTCGTCGATGACCAGATAAACCTTGGCCCGTTCTCCGATGCCGCGCGTGCACTCATAGCAATACAGCTCGCAATCATTCATAAACCCCTTAAGCTCGAAAAAGTCATCAGAGGCGCCCTCCGGTTCCATCTCGAGCTCGCAGCGATACTCGCCAGCCGCTTCCATCATCAACTGGTGCTTAGCCAGAGCAATCCGCTCTTTCAGCTCCAGCCTCTTCTTGGGTGACTTCTCTTGCGAACAAACCTTGCACAGCTCCATGATTATGAGCAGCATAAATCACCTCCTGTAACGTTTGGGAAAGATGGTCTTGGAAAGAGCCGTCTCGATTATTTGAAATACAAGATTTTCTTCTGTTTTACGCATTCGTAGGCGTAGAGGTACAGCCCAGCCGACCAAGCCTGGTACGGTTCGCCCTTGGGTTCGCCCGTCTTGCCGTCCAGCCATTCATTGAATTCGTAACCCTCCTTCATGTCACGGATCTGCAGCTTCTGCATGTTGCTTTCGGCCAATCTCTCCAACTCCTTTTCCGCACGCTTGATCTGCCCGACCTTGACTAGGGCCGCCACATAAAGACCGCCGGTCCAGGGCCAAACGCCGGCATTGATATAATTCAACGGCGTGCGGGCATCGCAACGGTCGAAATACGGCTTCCAGGCCGGAGTTCCCGGCTCGAGCGGCGGCCAGATATTCTTGCAGGCATAAGGCTGATCAATACCTTCTTTTTCGATATGTTTCAGGATGCTCTTAGCGATGGCGGGGGTTGCCAAGCCGGTGATTATCGCCAGCAGATTAGCGCCCGTATCGAACCAATCCTCAGTCTCGCGATCGCCGCCATGGTCTTTCCAGGCCCAAGGACGATAAAAGCCGAGCTTACTATCATAAAGCGACAAGTACTTCTGCGTCTCGCCGTTTATGATGTGCCGGATATACTCAGCTAACGTGCCCTCGCCCGAGAGATGCAATAGCGCATACTGCAATGCCTGCGTGTGCATCACGCGGCCGTACTTATGAGGAAAAGCATCCATCCAGTCGGCTGTCGGCTGCTGGACAATTATTTTGTCATTGTTCGGATCCTGATATTTAAGCCAAGCCAGCGCCGCTTTGATATTGCGCTCATATTTGCGCAACAATGATTTGTCATTATACGCCTCGGCATAGACATAATGGCCGATAATATACCACTGGGGCGCATCGACAGAGTTGAAGGTCACGTCAGACTGGCGCTCTTCATTGTATGAGCCGACACAGTTAGGAATCAGACCCAGCTCCGTCTGGTTATCTGATAGAGTCACTATGCTATTCCTGAAAACCTCCTTGAATTCGGTGCCGACCAGTGAGGCTCCCAGCGAACAGGTCATCGAATCGCGCGCCCAGGTTGCCTCATAGCCGCCCTTAAGCCCGGAGGCATAGAACCCTTGCGGCCGGATGCATGCTCGAAGCACATCTACGGCCTTGGCGTAAGCTTGATCGACAATAGGCATATGAGTATTTTATTTTTGATAAAAGCGGTAGGTGTGCTCTCCGTTGATACACTTGAAGCTTTCGCCCTTGAGCGGTTCGAAGTACAGGGGTTTCAGTTTCTTCAGATTCTCGATCGCTTCGACCTCCATCGGCTTGTTCGGCCAGTCATTATAGCCGAACACGAATACCCCGCCCGGCTTCAGGATGTCATAAATTGCGGCGAAAGTGGTTTCGATATTTTTCGGGTCATCAAGTCCCCAGCCGAAAACTCCGTTCATGATAATCAAGTCGAAGGTATTGTTTTTGAAATGTTCCTTAAGCGTAACGACGTCAGCCGAAATGTGCTGTTCGGCGCCGAATTCATGGCCGTCTTCACGACGATCAAGCGTCCAAAGTTCGCGGCCTTCGAAAAAAAGATTATAGAAAGACTGATAATCTTCGCGTCCGATATCCAGGATGGCTTGCGGTTCAAATTCAGCTAGGATGTTCGGAAAAATTATCCTTTCGAGAACGTTACGATCCTCGAATTCATCTCTTTTATAATCGGCATTTTCAGCTATTATCTCATCAGCCAGCTGCTGATATTCGGCTAATTTGTTATTTTTCATTGGATTGATTACTGGATTAATTGGCGGGGATCTCTTTTTTGATTCCTAATGCGCACTCTGAGACATAAGGCACGGCAATGTCGTCTTGAACCTTCGTCCCTTTTTTGCATCGCAGCAGGGTGATCAGATATCTGCTGCTGTATCCGTCGATAATTGCCGTCTGGCTGACTTTCAAGAATTGATGCTTAGTGGGGTCGCCCTGGAACAGTTTAGGGTTACCATCGTTGAAATCGATGTATATCTCCTCATTGTCAACTTTTACTTGGCTATTGCTCTGGCTAAGTACGCTCAGGCCGGACGAGACCGAGCTTGACCCTGCGGTTCTGGAATTAGCGGCGCCTTCAGGAGAGGCCTCATCAGCCGCAGGCGAACGGAGGCCCAGCCACAAGAATAGCGGCAATGCCACTAGCACCGATACCGAGATGGCGATGATTACATTCTTGTTCACAGGTCGAAGATCTATGCCTATTTTATTATTTTCTCGACAGTAAGCCGGGCCAAAAGATATGAGATTGTCGACTCGGCTCCTTGATTGAAATTGATCGATTCCTTGCCCATGCCGTCATAACAGCCGCCCGTGGCTTCGTCATAAATCATCTGATTAAGATGATTCTTGCCCAAGAACCAATCGAAGGCGAGACTGGCCTGATCGGCGTATTCCTGCCTCTTGGTGACTTCGTAGGCGGCTGCCAGCGCTTCGACGGCCGAAGATGCGTCCTCGGGCTGCTGGTCGAAATATGCGCGGTTGCCGTCACGATGATACCAGCCATCTTGGCCGATGGCCGAGAAATAGTTGAACTCGAAACTCACCTTGCCCAGAAAGCCTAGGGTCTCTTCAGCGATTTTCAGGTAGTCCTTGTTTCCAGTTACCTGATACGTGCGTAGCAGGGCTTCCGGGAGCTTGAAATTAGAATAAGTCAGAAAATCCTCGAACCAAAGCCACTGCTTTTCCTGATTGATCGGCTCGCTCATCTGCGCCCGATATTTGTCCTTGAGGACGTCGGCCAGCTTCTTGATGATAGAGATAATCTGGGCTTCTCCCTTGGCGCCAGCGCAATAATAATTCTGCTGGGCGTAATACAGGCCGATAATGGCGAATGAGATCGCCCTTAGCGATTTCAGGTCAGGCAGGAATTTCAGCGACTTGAGCAATATCTTGCAGGCCTTCTTCTTGACGTCATCCGGAAGATTTTTCGTGCTGACCAGATAGCCGAGAGACCAGACGGCGCGTCCGATAGAATCCTCGCTTTCTGATTTATCGATTATCGTCTTGTTGTAGGCGACGAAATTATAGAACTTGCCGCTCGGCTGCTGCACGAAGTCGATGAAATCCAGATAGCGGGTAATATAGTCCTGGCATTCGCGAGTCGGTTTCTGGCGATAAAGCATGAGGAATGATAGCATGGCTCGCGTATTGTCATCCAGGCAATAGCCCGAAGTCGTGTCCGGTTTGGTATGGGTGGCGAATTGTATCATGCCGAACTTGTCGGTCAAAGTCTTGATCTGTCCGAGGTTGATGGCCGGCAATTTGCCTTGCTCACGCGGCACGATTTTGGCCTGCTCGTTGAAAACCTTGAAATATGATAAGGCTACATTCTGCCAGGTCATGTGGCGGGAATAGAAATATGCATTCTTCTTCATCTCTTTGCGCATCTTCTTGTCTTCCAGCATCTCGAACAAGGCCTTTTCGATGCTTTTGGCGCTCTTGAACTTGACCAAGATGCCCCGCTCGCTATTGATGACATCTTTAGCGTATTGATTGGCCGTCGCGACGATAGGGCAAGCGCACGACAACGCATAAGAGATGGTTCCGGAAACGGCCTGCAGCGGGTTCAGGGTCGGTGAGACATAGATATCAGTCGCCTTGAGGAATTCAATCAACTCCTCGAGGGTCAGATATTTGTCATAAAATTTCACATGATCTTCAAGCTGCAGTTTCTTGACCAGATTAATGAGCTTGTTGCGATAGACTTCTCCTTCCTCTTTGCGCACGACCGGATGGGTAGCGCCAAGAACCAGATAGACCACACTGGGGTACTTAGCCACGATTTTAGGCAGGGCCTCAATGGCATATTCGATGCCTTTGTCACGATTGAGCATGCCGAAGGTCGAAAGAACTGTCCTGCCTTCGAGATTAAGCTTCTTCTTAGCCTTCGTTTTCGATGGGAAAGCGATATGGTGGACGCCATGGGGGATGACCACGATCTTGTCGGCTGGAATATCATAAAGCGTCTGCAATAACTTCGACGCGCTCACGGTCATAACCACGATCTTGTCAGCCTTTTCCGCTATTTTCTGAGTCACCTTGATCAGCTTCTCGCGCTCGTCCCAGTCATCTGGATTTGGCAGGACCGTGTGCATGGTCAGGACGATCGGCTTCTTGATCAATTCCATGAACGGCAGGATGAATTCGCCCCACTCACCGCCATAAATGCCGTATTCGTGTTGGATGTTGACCAGCTTGATATCCGAAGAATTGTTGATCTCATTGGCAGCCACGATATAATCCTCCAGATCGTCATCATTGATCTGGACTGCGGTCTTCGGCGGGTAGTTGTACAGAGAAGTGCCATTCTTGTTCATGGCCACCACCTTGCTCTTCAGCGCCGGAGCAAACTCCTTGTCGATGGCATTGGTGAGATCTTGAGTGAAGGTGGCGATGCCGCACTCCCGTGGAGGGAAGGTGCTGACATACAGGATGCAAGGTGCTTTAGCTTTAGTCATATAGGATGGCGGCGAAGTAATTAAGCCAACAAACTGTTACTGGCTTGAGACTGTGTCACTGGCGCCATAGTGTTTTAAAACCTTAGTTTCAGCGAGTCTAGCTCGCGATATATTTGAAATGTGAAAATGATATCCGCTCTCTAAACATTGTATGCTCTATGCTAGCGATGTCAACCTTTTTTCCGCGTAAATAACAATAAAACAGCCAAGAGAACCCTCCTTGACTGCCCTTATGGATCTATTCGCGGATGCGATTTTTCAAAAGCTCGCCGACCAGCGCATCGATCTTGACGCTGGCGACAGCGATGCGCGAATCAGCCGCGCCGTAATAGACATAAAGCTTATCACGAAAAACGCTGGTGCCAGTAGGAAAGACGACCTGGCTGACATGGCCCCGCAGCTCATAGTCCTTTTCCGGCGACAGGATCGGATAGGGCAAGCGGGCGATCATCCGGCTCGGATTTTCCAAGTCGAACAACGCTGCACCACCATGATAGACGCGGCGCTTATTGGATTCTTCGGTTCCGTGATAAATCATCAGCCAGCCATGCTTGGTCCTGATCGGCGGCGCTCCGCCGCCGACATGGCGCTCCTCGAAACCGTGGGCATTCTCCAAAACCACGTATTTCGACATATTCATCAGATACTCTATCCAATAATACTCATCCTTAAGATCGGAAAAATCATTGAAATACGCCACCTGCATGTCTGGCAAAATACGATGAACCAGCACGAATTTGTTATTGATCTTTTCCGGATACAGATAGCCGTCCTTGTCCCAAATCTTTATATTCTTGCCGCCATATTGCTGGTAATAGGCCTGATAAAAATAGTAATCATCCTTGAGCTTGGAATAGCGGAAAAGTTTTCCGGCCTTATTATAGGGGACCTTGGGGCTGATAATGCCCCCTCGCTTAAGTTTCAGGATGTCCTTGCCATAAGAATAAGCCAAAAGCGCGTTCTTGCCGTCGTGGACAATGTAAATCAAATAATAAGTATCATCGATCTTGGTTATGCGAGGGTCTTCGATGCCGCGGCTTTCGCATTTGTACTGCGGATAAAGGAAAGGCTTGTTCCAGCGCTCGACGACCTTGGTCGGACCTTCAAGCCTGGCATAACCGAGACAAGACATATATTCCTTATCTATGGCTCTATAGACTATATGCACGTTCTTGCCGTCCTGAACCACTCCCGGATTGAGGACCGATTTATTTTCGAACGAATTCCTGGTTTTTTCGAGGATTACCCCCTCGCGTCGTAATTTCAACATAGCTAAATTATAACAAATTTTACGCTGACGGGCAAAAAAAAACAGGCCTTTCGGCCTGTTTTTTATGCTACTTCAGAGATTGTATGAATTGTTCTGCGCTTGATTTGAGGCTGGGGTCGATCTGAGCTGCTTTGTTGGCGGCAGCAGCGGCGGCCTCTTTATTGCCTAGCTGCCTTTGCGCTTCAGCCAAGCCGGTCCAAACTTTGATGTTGTCAGGATCAAGAGCTGTCAGCTGGGTCAGAACCTTGACTGCCCGATCATACTGCTTGGCCTTGAAATAGCGATTAAGCAGATCGCTCAGCTGCTGGCCCGAATACAACGTATCCGCCCCGCCGGAATCGACGCACTTATCCAGCCATTCATCGGCCAGTTTGGCCTGTCCGGCATAACCATAAACCTTGGCTAGCTGGCAGACACTGTCAGGAAACTTGTCATTCATCTCAACGGCATATTTCAGGATTTCGATCGCCTTGTCCTTATTTCCTCTAGAAAGATAAATTTGGGCCTTGATGAAATAAACGGTCGGACGGCGTGGCGTGGCGGCAATACATTGGTCGATCGCCTCCTCAGCTCGCTGCGAATAATATGAGAACTGCTGGGGATTATCGCTATAAAAGCCGGAGGTCAGGTTGAGTATCTGAGCTAGGATCATCAGATTGAAACTGTCTTGGCGGTTGTGCGCGACATTCTTCTCTGACAATTCGATGGCATATTGCAGATACCCGAGCGCTTGCTCTTTAGGCATCTTTGAAAGCAGGTCTGTGCGTTGCAACATCAGCTGGACGAAAGTATTGCGGCTATCGCGATCAAGCACTGTATCATATTCATAGGCCTTCTTATAGGCGTCGACCGCGGCTGGCAGGTTTCCCGAGGCGGCTGCGGCCTGGCCAGCGATGGTCAGGTCAAGCATCTTGTAGACCTTGATATTATACTGGTAAGCGATCGAAACGACCACGATAAAGATTGCGGTCAAGGCAAAAAACTGTTTGTTAGTGATATCTCCCGAGGCGGTTTTGCCCGCTCCGGTTGCCACGATGGCAGACTCTTGCTCTTTATAACCGTCCGGCCGGGATAGCTTATAGATATATCCGAAAAGTATCATCAGGCACAAGTAGGTGATGAACGAATCGAAAAGCACGATATTCTGGATGAAATAGGCCGCCAAAAGACCCAGAAGAAGCGTAAACTCCATCAAGCCGATTTCCTTTCTACGGAAGAAGCGTATCAGATAATATACGATGGCGGCGAAGATGGAGAGATAGGCTGTTACGCCAAGGATGCCGGTCGTGGACAGGATATCGACCACGTTATTATGGGCGTGATCGAAGTAAGTCTCGCCGCGGGACCAGTTATAGAAAGAAGGGTCGAAGTACTTATCAAAACTGATGGCGTAGTTTCCGTACCCCGTACCGAGCAGCCAATGATTCGGCAGATCCTTGAAGCCGGAACGCCAGGAAATCAGGCGCGTCTGGAAAGTATTCGACTTCAAGTCGATATAAGCTATTCGATTGAACAGCTGATTGCTCTTGACCCAGTCGCTCTGGCTATTGGCAAAAATCAAGCCGATGCCCATGACGAAGAAAATCGCCAAACCGATGCTGCCGAACTTGATTTTCTTGCTCTGGTTATACATCGCTAACAGGAAAAGCATCAAGAGGATGCTGATTCCGAGTCCGACAAAAGCGCCACGGGTGCCGGCATTTTTCATCGAGATCAGCATTAATATCATCGAGATCGAATAACCGATCCGCAGAGCCCAGCTCTTCTGCCGGAAAAAGAGAATCAATGCGAAAAAGATGTTGAAAATCATCTGTCCGCTGACATATGAAGTATTGCCAAGCGTCCCAAAGGCCGCTTTGGCGTTGGCCGCTTGGGAAATCGTATAAAAGGACTGGATGGTGGCAGCGGCAACAGAGACCATCAGCAGATTGCGCCACTCAGGCCAGCCCTTGAAAACCGTAATGATTATCAGGTAAAGCGCGAGAAAGTGCAGGAGGTGGAAGACGCCCAGCATACGCTCGATATCGCCCCAAAAGCTCAAATTGAAATCTACTCCGCTGAAGCAAGACGCAGTCAAAATGGCAAAAAAGGCTAAAACGCTCAGGGTTAGCCAATCACGAGTCAGCTTGCGTTTGCCGGCGCCGAAAGGACGCCAAGCCGGGAATTTGACAATGAAAGCTATCCAAACCATGAACAACGCCTCGATCAGCAGGTTGAAAGGGATCTGCTTCGAGGTGATGTACGGGAAAAGCAGGTTGTCAAAAACGAAAAACGTGGTTAAAAAAGTCAGATAAACGCCGCCACGCAAGACGTTCAAGTAGATCTTTTCGGACATAATTATGCTTAATTTCTAATTAACTAAGATTTGCTAACTGCTCCTTGAGCTTTGCCGCTTCAGCCTCCCAGACCGCAAGTTTTTCCTTTTCCTTTTCGACAACCGCTGCCGGCGCCCGTTCAACAAACTCCTTATTGCTTAATTTGCCTTTAGTCGCGCCGATTATCTTATCAAGGTTGGCAATCTCCTTGCCGATACGCTCCTTCTCTTTAGCCTCATCGAGGGCGCCGATCAGATAAATTCCGATATCACCCACGGCCGCAAAAATTGCTTTGTCGATTTTTTCTCCGCTCGCCTTTATTTCCAATTCATCAATTCCGGTACGCAAGTTCTTGATCAAGGCCGACTGGCCTTCGATCATTTCTTTGGCCGCGCCCGCGTAAATAACCGCCTTTATCTTTTTAGCCGGTTCTATCCTGTTTTCGCTCCTCGCATTACGGATGGCAATGACCGTGTTCTTCGCATATTTTTCAAACAGGTGTGCCTCAGCGTCGTTCGTGCCTACTGCAGCCTCATATGCTGCCGCAGATGGCCACTCTTTCACTATTAGCGCCTCTAAGCCGAAGATGTCACGCCAGACAACCTCTGTCACGAACGGGATGAATGGGTGCCACAACTTTACCAGATCTTTCAATACTAAGTCTAATATATATTGCTTGTTATCATGTTTCTCAAACTTGCTGACTTCAAGATACCAATCAGCCAGGTCGTCCCAGGTGAAAGTACGCAGTTTTTCACTGGCTTGGGCAAACTGAAAGTTTTCAAAATCCTCAGTCACCTCGACAATCAGGCTGCGCATCTTTTCCAGTATCCACTTGTCAGCAAGTGTCAGGCTATCCGTGTCCAACACAGCAGATGAAGACTGCGTCTGCTTGATATACCGCGAAATATTCCATAACTTGTTCACAAGATTCCTAGCTCCCTCAACCTTCTCTTCATAATAGCGCGCGTCATTTCCGGGGGTGACGCCGGAAAGCAGGCTCAGGCGCAAGGCGTCGGTTCCGAATTTGCCGATGACTTCGAGCGGATCGACATTGTTACCGGAAGACTTGGAAAATTTCCTGCCTTTGTCGTCGCGCAATATCCCGTGGATATAAACATCTTTGAACGGTATCTCGTCGAGAGTATAGGTCGTCATCAAAATCATTCGAGCCATCCAGAAGAACAGGATTTCATAACCCATCTGCATCCAACTGGTGGGGTGAAAGGTCTTGAGCGAATCAGTCTTATCAGGCCAGCCGAGCGTGGAAAAGGTCCACAACCCGGAAGAGAACCAAGTGTCGAGAGTGTCTTCATCCTGAACCCAGCCCTCACCGGCCGGAGCGGTCAAGCCGCAGTATGTCTCATGGCCATTATACCAGACCGGGATGCGGTGCCCCCACCAGATCTGACGGCTGATGCACCAATCTCGCAGGTTATCGATCCAGTTCATATACACCTTCTCGAACCGCTCGGGCCTGATGGTTATCTTCTGCTCGGCCTTGCCCTGATGTCCGACAGTTACCGCTTCGCGCATCAGATCCTTAAGGCTTTTGCCGCGCCCAGGGATAGGCTTATTGACGTCAACGAACCATTGGGTCATGGGCAGGGCCTCGACAATATCGCCGAAACGGTCCGATGTACCGACATTCTGAGTTATATCTTCTTCCTTCTCCATCAACCCATTATCATTGAGCCAAGCGACTACTTCCTGCCTAGCCTGCTCCGCCGTTTTGCCAGCATAGCCGTCGGCGCTTCGCATCATCAAGCCGTCATGGCCAATAACCTGCACGAGCTCTATCGGCTGCCCCTTGGCTTTCTGCTTCTCATACATCTCGAAATCGATCGCGCTGTGGGCTGGCGTTACACCCAGCGCCCCGGTGCCGAATTTCGGGTCGACGTTTTCGTCGGCAATTATCATTATTTTCAAATCGACCGCCCCGCCGAAGCCTTTGACATCAAAGACTTGGCCGATGTATTGCTTGTATCGCTCATCTTCCGGATGGACTGCTACTGCCGTATCGCCCAATTTCGTTTCCGGTCTGGTCGAGGCGATGGTTATCGGAAAATCCTTGCTATATTTGAAAGTATAGAACTTGGCCGTTCTTTCGACATGAACTAGCTCGTCGTCGGAGCAGGTCGACTGCCCCTTCACCGACCAATTGACTACCCGGTATCCGCGGTAAATCAAACCGTCGTGGTACATGCGCACAAAGACCTCGTTCACCGACCGGTTACGCTTTTCGTCGAATGTATATGAAAGCCTCGACCAGTCGCAACTAGTCCCCATCTTCCTGATCTGCGAAAGGATTGTCGTCTTTGACCCTTCGGCATATTCCCTGATTTTTTCCAGCAAGCCTTCGCGGCCAAGCGCTTCACGCGGATTCGCGACTCCCTGGTCCATCAGTATCTTCTCGACCTTGGCTTGCGTCGCAACAGCCGCATGGTCGGTACCAGGCAAAAGCAGGACCTTCTTGCCGCGCATCCTTTGATAACGGGCCATAACATCCATCAAAGAGTTTTCCAAGGCATGGCCGAGGTGCAGAACGCCGGTGACGTTGGGTGGCGGCATCATGATGGAATAAGGATCGCCAGCAAGATTATCAGGATTAAAGAAACCCGATTCTTCCCATTTTTTATAAACACCATCTTCATACAAAGATGGTTCGAATGATTTGGCGATTTCGCCGTTGATTTGCGTTTCTTCTTGGGTCATGTTTTCCTTATTTATACATGAACCATAACAAAATAAGCCTAATTTTGCAAGAAAAAACCGTATTTTGAGCCGGTTCTGACTCCTTGACACCACCTCATTCATCAGGTATATTGATTTACTAATCAAAAAACATCCGCCATCCGGTGGGTTTTATTATGTTGAACCAATCCCAGCAATTCCTTGAAAGGATACGCAAATCTGAAAAAATACTAATCGTCTTCAATAAGAACTGGAGTGGTGACGCCGTCGCCTCAGCTTTGGCTCTTTATCATTTCCTTAAAAAAACCGGAAAACAGGCGGAAATTCTGGCCGAAGCCAACCAGGCCGGCCAAGTTTACCGCTTTCTCCCCGGATTCGACCAAATACAGAACCGCCCAGCCGATGGACGCGACCTAGTCGTTTCAGTCAAGTTAGAAGACTCGGAAATCGCCCAAGTAAGACACCAACTCTTGGCAGATAAGCTGGAGCTCCGCATTACCCCGGTTCGAGGTTCCATAAAACCCGAGGACGTATCGGCTAAAATCGGCGCGTTCCCTTATGACCTCATCATCTCCGTTGATAGCCGCGACCTCGAATCTCTCGGCCAAGTATATGAAGACAATCCGGAGCTGTTTTACCACGCTCCAATCATCAATATCGACAACCACCCAGCCAATGAAGAATTCGGCCAGATCAATTTGATCGAGCTGACGGCCGTATCGACCACAGAAATCCTTTTCAATCTTTTTAACGAACTCGACCGCCAGATGATCGATGAAGACCTGGCAACCTGTTTGCTGACCGGTATCATCGCCAAAACCCGCAGTTTCAAAACATCGAATGTGACGCCCGCCGCCCTAACCACTGTGGCTCAGCTCATTTCCCTGGGCGGAAGGCGCGATGAGATCATCAATCAGCTCTACCGTTCGCGCAACCTTTCAGTGCTGAAACTATGGGGAGTGACCTTGGCACGGCTAAAAAGCACGCTTGAACACAGTTTGGTCTGGTCCCTGGTAACGGCTGAGGATTTCAAAAAAACAGGCACCACCCCAACCGACTTGGCTGAAGTGGTTGAAGAACTGATAGTTAATATCCCCCAGGCTAAGGCCATCGCCCTGCTATACGAGGAACCTGGGGCTGAAAAAATGGCAAGCTCGATCCAGCTTTATGCGATAAAGAACTTGAACGCTTTGGCCCTGCTTAAGGAATTTTCCCCGAACGGCAATAAATATCTAGCTCACTGCCGAATGGAGCAAAGTTTGCAAAAACTTGAAGAAATAACCATTGCCAACCTGACAGAAAAACTGAAAGCCCTGCCCCTTGATTAGTCTTTACATATATATTTTTTTCGGCTATATTATATTTGCCGAATCAGTCGGCTTTTTGTTTACAATTTGCCATAAATGGACGATTAGCTCAGTTGGTTAGAGCGCTACATTGACATTGTAGAGGTCAGAGGTTCGAATCCTCTATCGTCCACAGATTTTATAGCCGGCTTCATGCCGGCTTTAAAATATGTTGAAGATAGAGTAACGAGAAGCTCTTTTTGGCGTGGGGCTTCCGCCCCGCAGTTTATGCCCCGTAGGGGTAAATCCTCTATCGTCCACAGATTTATTATGAAACCGCCCCACTGGCGGTTTTTGCTTGTTTTTTTTGCCGGTTACCTTACAATATATAAGAATACGCTCCCATAGCTCAGGGGTTAGAGCACCGCTCTTATAAAGCGGGGGTCGATGGTTCAAATCCATCTGGGAGCACAATTATTTCTACTTCTCTGCGAGCATAAAAAAATTCAGTCAGAATTCAAGCGGAGGCCAAGGAGAATGCGGCACTGTTTGAGCGCTAGCGAGTTTGCCGCATTCCCTATGGCCGGAGTGCGGAATTCTGGTGAATTTTTTTCCTGCTCGCGATTTTTGGTCACTTTTTTTAAAAAAGTGACCCCCGCCGGGGAGGCGCCGCCGGAGGCAAAGTATTGCCCTTGCTTGAATGAGGTAAAAAATACTATAATATAGACATAAAAAAACAAAACTAAACCTATGCCCATCTTCAATAAGAAGGCAACTCAACCAGCCGACTGGTCCGAGGAGATCAATCTGCTGAATAAACAAGACGAAGAGGACCAATGGATGGATGGCGACTTTGAGGAAGGCCAACTGTCGATTGACGTTTACCAGACTCCGGACAGCCTTATCGTCAAATCGACAATCGCCGGCGTTAAGCCTGAAGATATTGATATTTCGGTAAACAACGACCTCCTGACCATCCGTGGGAAAAGAGACATGGATGAAAGCATCATGGACGAAGATTATCTTTTTCGCGAATGCTATTGGGGCGCTTTTTCCCGCTCAATCATCTTGCCAGTCGAAGTAAAGGCTGATAAGATTGAAGCCTACCTGGAAAGCGGTGTCCTGACCGTGACTTTGCCTAAATTAAAGAAGGTCAAGCAGGTAACTGTCAAAGTAAAAGAACGCTAATTATGATACACCGACTCATATTGGAGCGGATTGAAGATGATAGGGTCATCCTCCTTACGGAAGACCACCAGATGATTACCCTGCCAGCATCAATTATGCCGACCAATATTACAACGGGTCAGCAAATTTACTGCGAACTCAAAACTAGCTTGATTGAGGGTCCGGCAGACGAGCATTTGGCAAAAGCCGTACTGAACGAGCTATTAAAAACCGACGAACAATAACCATGTTTCACAAAGAAGGCCAGCTATCCATCCCGCCATGGTTGCTAACGACAGCAATCATTTTTTTTACTTTGCTGGTAGGCACCGCCGGGACGTACGGCTGGTATGATTGGCGCTACTCCGACCAGGTATTCAACGGCGTGCGCCTAGGCAAGACCGATGTTAGTGGCAAGACTGCGGATGAAATCAACCAGTTGCTCAAGCAAACGATAAATACGCTCGAAGAATCGGGAATCCAGATTAAATACGGCAGCCAATCTGCGACCCTGCTGCCAACCGCTGCTTCGACCGACGCTGAGATCGCTTACGCCCTGATTGACATTGATGGCGAGGCCACCACCGACCAGCTATTAAGCTACGGACGCAGCGGCAGCTTTTTCAAGCAGCTCAACGATCGATTCTCGGCAATAGTTTCGGGCGTGTCAGTCGAACCCAAATATGCCATAAACCAGACCGAAGTCAGAAAGTTTCTAGAAAAAAACTTTTCAGGCTTCGTTAAGACTGGACAGGATGCTCAATTGGTATTCGATCCGCTTGCCAAAGATGATAATTTCTTCACTATTTCCCCTGAAAAATCCGGACAGACCTTCAATTATGAACAGGCTATTACGCAACTAGGATTCCATGTCGCCTGGCTGGATTTCAGCCCGATAGAGCTCGGCATCATCGAGCAGCAGCCCGCAATCCGTAAAAACGACATTGCCAACGCCAACCTATTGGCCACGGAATATCTGAACCTTGCGCCATTGAAGCTTAAGGCGGCCAGTTCGACCTGGACCGTCAGTAAGACTCAACTCGGCTCCTGGCTTGGCTTAAATAGAGCGGCTGGAATATCTGGTCAACCTGGTCCGATTGTTGTCGGATTGAACAAAGAAAATGTCAGCAAATACCTAATGGACAAGGTCGCCGCAAGTTTCGACCAACCTGCCGCTTCTGCCAAGTTCCAAATCACTAACGGTCGCGTCACCGCCTTTCAATCAAATAAAGACGGCCGGCAGATTGATCAGGAGGCGAGCTTGAACGCCATAGAAACTGAATTTATTGAAAAACGATCCCAACAGATTGAGCTTATAACAAAGAAGCTTGTCAGTGAAGCAACCGCCTCGAGTTCGGACAACTTGGGTATTACTGAAATCATCGGCACCGGCTATTCTAATTTTTCCGGTTCGCCTCAGAATCGCCGACACAATATCCGCACCGGCGCCAATGCTCTGAACGGTCTCTTGATCAAGCCCGGTGATACTTTTTCCGTCATGAAGAATTTGGGAGAAATCGACGCCTCAACGGGGTATCTGCCCGAGCTGGTCATAAAGGGCAACAAAACAACGCCCGAATTCGGGGGCGGCCTTTGCCAGGTCGGGACTACAATGTTCCGCGCCGCCCTCGCTTCGGGATTGCCGATCAATGAAAGGCGCAACCACTCATACCGGGTAAGCTACTACGAACCCGCCGGCACCGATGCTACCCTATATGACCCCGCTCCGGATCTTAAATTCACCAACGACACCGGCAACTACGTGTTAATCCAATCACGCATCGAGGGTAACAGTCTGTACTTCGATATGTGGGGCACATCGGATGGCCGCGTAGCCACTCGGACATATCCGACGATTTACAATATCGTAAAACCCAAAGCGACCAAGATAATCGAGACGACCGACTTGGCTCCAGGCAAGAAGAAGTGCACTGAAAAAGCCCACAACGGCGCCGATGCTTATTTTGATTACAAAGTAATCTACCCCAACGGCGAGGAAAAGAAAAAAAGATTCTCATCACATTATGTGCCGTGGCAAGAAGTATGCTTGGTCGGCGTCAAATCTCTAAGCAAAGCTACGAGTACGCCCAGCTCCGCCGCCAGCAGCACTCCGATAAAAACAGACGGCATAAAATCATCATCGACTGCGCCATCGATTTAGAGAACTGTTGATAACTTGTATAATAAAAACTCCGCACATGGCGGAGTTTTTATTATACAAAAAAAGATCATCTTAAGCGGGTAGGCAAGAAAATTTCCTTCAGGAGACACCCAGTAAAAAACCAAGCGAAACCTGAAAAGAAAATCCCCATGCTTGTCGTGCCTAGCCCGCTCAAAACGACCTTTAATATTCTGTTTTCAAACTGATTTGTTATCTTAGCACAAGCCTGCAACTTTGTCAAGGGTCTTGGGTGTATTTTACTACAATTTAGCTAATATTAAACAAAATATATTTTAATGCCTCGCATCCTTCCCCCTATTTAATGTTACACTTTTAACTCACTTTTGTTTCCTAAAAATCTGCTATGAACTCACCGCCCAATACATCCTGGAATCATATCTATTCTTACGCTATTGAAATTTAGCATCTATAGATTAAAAAATAATTAAGAAACTTGCCGTGCGGCTGATCGCACGCGACAACTTTTTGATCGCTCTTTTTCCATTGAGAGTTTGGCGATTTTTCTCTATAATATAATTAAGATGATAATCGTGCGACGTGCATCATGCCGCACGCAAGGAAAGGAGGTGAAAAAAATGGCAACCAAGAAAAAACCAGCTGCCAAGAAAGTAGTCAAGAAGGCAGTAAAAAAGCCGGCCGCCAAGAAGGCAGTCGTCAAAAAAGCTGTTAAGAAGGCTCCGGCAAAAAAGAAAGTCGCGACCAAAAAAGTCGCTGCCAAAAAGCCGGCCGCAAAAAAACCAGCTGCCAAGAAAGTAGTCAAGAAGGCAGTAAAAAAGCCGGCCAAAAAGGTAGCAAAGAAAAAGAAATAAAATTTCTTTTCTCCTCGCCAATCATTTGGCGGGCGAAATAATTACGATCGCCAGCTGCTTGGCGAGAGGAGGAAACAAAAACCCCGATAAAATCGGGGTTTTTGTTATGCAATGTTCTTAAAACAATCTCTTCTGTCCTTTGCCGGGTGTTTCGTCTTCATTAAAAATCGACACTTCTCCGTATTGCCCGTCGAAGCCGGGCTTGATGATCAACTCTCCCGAGCGTACTCGACGGACGCCTTCGGCGATCACATCATTAGCTACGGCAGCAATCTGATCTATCGGCTTTTCCAACAAAATCTCCAGCTCGCTACCCAGACTGCCGATCATCAGAGCATACATCTCCTGAACCTTCCTGGAAGAACGGCTCTTCACTCCGCTCGCTGCAGCGATAATCTTATCCAATTCGATCAGCTTCTTAAACCCTGGAGCACCTGGCAGCACGAAGCCTTCAGGCCGCTCCGCCAAATCTCCGACACGGGACAAAACACCGATAACTAAAGGCTTTTTACAGACAGGGCAAATGCCTCCGTGCTTCGCAGTTTCGATCGGATGTGAGCTGAAAGCGCAATCCCTGTGCCCATCGAAATGATACATTCCTTCTTCGGGATAAAACTCGAGGGTAAAGTCCATACCGGTCTTGTTCCTTATCGCCTGATACAGGGCCTCGTATGATACCTCGGGTAAATCAAAAATGTTGCATTCTCTTCCCAGATTCGGCAAGGAATGTGCATCTGAATTTGATAGCAAAGTCAGGCTGTCCAGCTGGCTGACGCGCCAATTCATCTCCGGGTCAGATGACAGGCCGGTTTCGTATGCGAAGATGTGCTCAGCCTGATCTTTGAAACAATCAGCTAACGAATCATAGCCCGATTTTGAACCGAAAACGGAAAACCACGGCGTCCATATATGGGCTGGGTACACCAGAAAATGCGGATGGATAGAAAGGCAGAGCTTTACCAAGTCATTCGCCGGTAGTCCTAGAATCGGGCGGCCGTCAGACTTAAGATTAAAACGCCTGCCCAGCTGGTCGTTCAATGTTTTGGCGCTCGCCAAATCAGGTGCTTGAACCATGATATGCAGCCGCCGAGTCCGGTCGCCATCCTTATAAATCAACGCCAATTCCGTGGACAAGACGAACCTGATATCTTGAATGCCGCCAGAGCACAGCCGATAAAGCCCCGAGGACCCATCTTCCTCCAGTTCTTTTTCTATCGCAGCGAACCAGGCCGGGTGAGTAAAATCTCCGGTCGCAACCAGGTCGATGCCTTTGGTCGCGCAGGTTCCGGCAATCTTAGGCAGCTCCAAATCACGCGAACATGCGCGCGAGTACTTGGAGTGGATATGCAGATCAGCGACTATTCTCATGGTTATAAGGCGAAGATTATTTTGGCTATCTTATCGCTGTCATGACGTATCAGCGTACGGTGGACCTTGTCGCCGTTAGGGCGCCGATAGACTCTCCGAGCTATAAGATTATCACCCACTAGCTTCAAACGGCTATTTTTCGGCAATTCGCCCAGTTCAACCATGTGTTCGCCTTCACGGCTATACTTCCTTAGTTGTTCGGCGCTTGGCCGCTGGGTGTTATAGACGATCGCATCGATGGTATTGCGTCCGAGATATTGGTCCAGAACCTCGACATGATCCATAACCGTGAAGTTATCAGTCAAACCGAGTGAACTCATCAGGTTAGCCACATATATTTTCTGACCGCGAGATTCGCGGATCGCTTTGGCTACGCCGGAAACCAGCAGGTTGGGGATGATTGATAGAAACAAGTTACCTGGGTTGATGACAATCTTATCGGCTCGGCGGATGGCCTTGATGGCTTCAGCATTGGCCTTGGCTCGAGGGCTAAGCCACAATTTCTTTATATCGTTTGGATGAGCCTGTTCTATCTTGTACTGTCCCGCGATAACCTTGCCGCCTTTCAGTTCAGCCACCAGCTTGGTATCGGCGAGCGTGACGGGAATAACCTGGCCCTGGATACGCAGAATCATGCCAGCTTCCTTGACTGCCTTGCCGAAGTCGCCAGTCATCTTTTCCAAAGTGGAGAGGAAGATATTGCCGAAGCTGTGTCCGGACAAACCGCCATGGGAATAGCGATAGTTAAAAAGCTCAAGCAGGGTCTTGCGCGATTCAGACAGGGCCACCAGGCACTGCCGCACGTCGCCAGGTGGCAGCACCCCTAATTCATCGCGCAATACGCCAGTGGAGCCACCGTCGTCGGCCATACTGACAATTGCCGATAGTTCGACGGGATAATATTTCAACCCCGACAAGACCGTAAAGCTGCCCGTCCCTCCGCCGATTGTAACTATTTTCTGCTTTTTCACACGTTTGGAAATGATGTTTTATTGCTTTAAAGATATCATCTGTGAGCCGAATTTACAATAAAAAAACAGGGTCGGCTAAATGCCGACCCTTATGGGCGCTATTAATTTTCTTGTATTCACAAATAAAAGCCGCATAAAGCGGCTTTTATAGAATTGCTAGATAGCAAGGTCCTGGCGCTGGTCTACTTTTCCAGGGCTCAGGCCCAAGTATCATCGACGCTGAGAGGCTTAACTTCCGTGTTCGAGATGGGAACGGGTGTGACCCTCCCGCTTGAAGCACCAAGACTCTGTTATCTAGCGATGTTGCATACTGATCAAGACAATCAAATGTACTTTCAAAGTAAGAATGTGGGAAAATCTAATGGAATATTAGTAACGCTCGGCTGAATGTATTGCTACACTTGCACCTGCGTCCTATCAACGTCATAGTCTCTAACGTTCCTATGAAATCTAATCTTGAGAACGGCTTCACGCTTATATGCTTTCAGCGTTTATCCAAACCGGAGAGTAGCTACCCAGCAATGCCCTTGGTAGAACAGCTGGTACACCAGAGCTCCGTCCCCCCTGGTCCTCTCGTACTAAGGAGGGGCTCTCTCAAATTTCCACGACTGTAGCAGATAGGAGACCAACCTGTCTTACGACGGTCTGAACCCAGCTCGCGTGCCGCTTTAATTGGCGAACAGCCAAACCCTTGGGAGCTTCTTCACCCCCAGGATGCGACGAGCCGACATCGAGGTGCCGAACCACGCCGTCGCTGTGGACGCTTGGGCGTGACTAGCCTGTTATCCCCGGAGTAGCTTTTATCCGATGAGCTTCCACCATCCTATATTGAATGGTCGGATCACTAAGTTCTGCTTTCGCAACTGCTCGACTCGTGGGTCTCGCAGTAAAGC